>CADBIO010000096.1 GCA_902794835.1 uncultured Erysipelotrichaceae bacterium | reverse complement strand
AAGAAATTCATCAATAATGAGGTCGCCCGCGTCTTGAAATTAGTTGGTTTGGTGCCAGAACACGCCAATCGTTACCCTCATGAATTCTCTGGGGGTCAAAGACAGCGTATCGGGATCGCCCGAGCCATCATCATGAATCCGGAATTAATCGTCGCCGACGAACCGGTTTCTGCCTTGGACGTCTCCGTTCAGGCTCAAGTCATCAACCTCTTGAATGATCTTCGCAATTCCTTAGGCCTTACGTTGATCTTCGTCGCTCACAACCTCTCCGTCGTTAAATATTTCTGCGATCGTATCGCGGTCATGTATTACGGCAATTTAGTTGAGCTTGCGACATCTGACGAACTCTTCGCCCATCCGCTGCACCCTTATACCAGAAGTTTGCTTAGTGCCGTTCCTTATCCAGATCCTATCATTGAAAAGAACCGTCAAAGAATCTCTTACGATCCTATCCATGACCACGACTATTCCCTCCAAGGGCCAACCTGGCGGGAAATCGTCCCCGGTCACTTCGTTCGTTGCAACGACGAAGAGGAAGCGCGTTATCGGGAAGAACTCAAGAAATGAGCAAAATCCCTTATGTTGATCCGAAAAGAGAAAACCCGGAGCAACAAAAGAAAAAGATCTGGAACAAAGGATTCATCCTCCGTTTGATCATTTCCTTCTCCGTCATCACCTTGACGGCAGGATTGATTGCCCTCATCGAATATTTCAGCCTCACCGCCGAAGGCGTAACAACCCCAAAACAATTGCCTCTCCACATCTTAGTCGACGCGTTTGGCATTTCTGGGGTAATCGGAATCGCCTTCTTCTGTCTCAACTGGATTGCCACCAAAGGGGCATTCGACATGCTCTCCTATGGCATTCAAGTTGTCTTCCTCACCACATTTCGCCCAAAATATCGCGAAACCAACTTCCCGAAAACCTTCTATGACTACAAGGTTTTGAAGAATTCCAAGCCACGTACCCCCTTAATGGCGTTGTTGTTTGTCTCTCTTCTCTTCCTTTTGACGGGAACCATTCTATTAATCATCAAGATGAATTATTAAAAGGAGAATAATATGTCTAAGAAAAGCATCCTCTTCGCCAGTTTGCTCGCCGGGCTCTGCCTAGTGGCTTGCAACAGTGCCGAAGGCCAACAAGCAAGCGTCACCTCTTCCGAAAATCCTTCTGCAAGCGTGGAAGACACCACCATCACCAATGACGATCTTTCCAGAGGCGTGACGACTTACCAAACCACCAACGGAGAAACAAAGAACCTCACGCGTTCCCGCATTTATGCCTCTTCTGGCGCACCGCATGTCGATTCTCATCCAGACAGTGGCATTAAGCAAAAACTTTTGGTCGCCCCAATTTCTTTCAAATCGGATTCTTCTGATCCAAAATGGATTGAGCCAACCGATACTTTGTTGACCAAAATCAATAAGACTTTCACCGCCAGCGACGAAGAATTGGCCACTCTCTCGGGATCTTCTATCACTTCCGTCCAATCTTTCTATAATCAATCTTCCTTTGGCAAAGGAGCCTTTGATGTCGTTGTTTTGCCTTGCTGGGTAGAATATGAAGGAACTGCAAAAGAATTTGAGAGCAGCACTTCTCAAGCGGGCGTTGGCATGTCAAGTTATGTTCGTTCTTGGTATCTTGCCGAATATGCAAAAGAAGGTCATGGCGCTTTGGGCGCGGATTGGAACTATGAATGGAGCGAGTTCGATACCGATCGATACCGATAAAGATGGATATGTCGATTTGCTTTGGCAAGTCTATGCTTATCCATATTCCAATAACAGCACATCATTCTGGTGGGCTTATGTCACCTACACAGGGAAAAATCCAAACAAGACATCCCCGGAAATCATGACTTTAGCGTGGGCTTCCACTTCCTTTATGGCCGATTTCAATGGCTATGATCCCCACACTTTCATTCATGAAACTGGGCACACGCTCGGCGTGAATGACTTCTATGATTACAATAACACCTGGAAACCGATGGGATCCATCGATTATATGGACCAGAACCTTGGCGACCATGGTGCCTATACTAAATTCATGTATGGATGGATCAATCCATGG
>CADBIO010000095.1 GCA_902794835.1 uncultured Erysipelotrichaceae bacterium | reverse complement strand
TGCTTTCGCTTTAAGGCAGGGGCTGGCATCAAGAATTGTTCGCCGAAGTCTTCAACTTTTTGATTGAAACGATATGTCGAAGCGTTGAACACAGCTTTCACTAATTTTTGATGGTCTGAAATGTAAATGAGGATTGCCTGGAAGAAAACAAAGCGAGAATGATTAGGTTCAAGGGCCTCAATCGACTGCGTTAAGCCGGAAATAACCGTGTCCTCAAGGGCAGAGATTGTAGCGATTCTGGATCCATCTCGTTGAGTAACGAAATCATGGCATTTTGAATCACTTTTTCTGTTTTGATAAAGCGTCTGTCTTTAGTTCTCATTTTTGCTGCTTAAAGTATATAAATTTTCCTTTGTTATTTCTATACTTTTTTCTATTAATAGACTTTAGTCTTTTATTTAAATCGATAAAATCTTGCTTTTGATATATTCGGTTAAAAATTTGTTTTTTAGATTTTGCAAAAAGAAAAAGCCGCATTAGGCGACCAAATCTTTTAATACGTTCCTAGTAACGAGAAGCAATCCACCGCAATCCCCGCAAGACTCTTTTGTTACTCTCCTGGAAGTGGTTTCCTGCTTCTAAAACGAATTTAGAGTCGATTTTAGCTCTCTCAAAGTCCTCAAATATCTTCTTTGTGTTAATCACTGCATCACGAAACACGGGATTTCGTCCATTACCCTCGGCGTCGCCGATTGAAAAATAAGCGTGCTTAATATGATCGGGGATGAAACCTTTTTGCTTCCAACGCGAATAATAATCCGGATACCAGAAAGAGGAAGAGCAAGAAACGAACCCGTCAACGTCATCCAGTTTTAAAGCCGCATCAAACGAAAATAATCCACCTAGCGAATATCCTGCCAATACGACATGGTTTATTGAGCCGCCAAGAGCCTTCAAAATCGCAGGGAGAATTCTTTCCTTAAGCTCAATTTGATATCGTTCCATGTGCCCACCAAACGGTTGCTTTTTAGAAAAAGGATTCTTTGCAGGATATGGCGTCAACTCATCATTCCAATCAACGCCACTAGTCAACTCATCATTCCAATCAACGCCACTAATTAAAGCAATATTCGCCTTTATTTCTTTATATAAATTGACTACATCGCTCTCAACAGGATCATCGTGGATCACAATCAAAACATCTGATGCTTTTTCTTCTTGTACAAAGATATTTCTTTTCCCACACTGCAACATCATATTGAAAGCCTTTTCATCGAAATAATCGTTTGATTTTTTCTAAAGAAAAGTTTATCTTACTTCTCGCTTAGTGCGTAGTCTCTTTCGAGGCGTAAGTCCAACTGGCATGTGGGGCTTACGCCCTTTTCGATGGAGTAAAATATGCAAAAAGAAAACAAAATGGGCACGATGAAAGTGACCCGCCTCATTTGGCAACTTGGCTTGCCAATGATTTTGTCGATGGTTTTACAAGCGCTATATAACGTTGTCGATACCGTTTTTGTCATCAACATGGGTGAAAATGGCGCATTAGGTAATCTTGCTTTGTCTGCTGCCTTCCCCATCCAAATCTTAATGATCGCAATCGGGGTGGGTACCGGTGTTGGCATCAATGCCTTGCTTTCTAAAAGTTTAGGGGAGAAAAACTACGAGATTGCTAACCGGGTCGCCGGAAACGGATTGTTCCTCGGCATTGTTTTCTACGTTATTTTCCTTTTGTTTGGTCTCTTTGGCGCCAATGCCTACATGCATTTGATGGCCCAAGATGAAACCGTAATTGAAATGGGCACCGAATACCTTCGAATTTGCTGTTGCCTATCGATGGGTTCCATTCTTTATTCCGTTGTCGAACGATTCTTAATGGCTACTGGCAAAACCACGGCTTCGATGATTTGCCAAATCTGCGGCGCCTTATTAAACATCTTATTAGACTGGGTCTTTATTTATCCTTGCCAAATGGGCATTGCAGGAGCTGCCTACGCAACCATCATCGGCCAAATCGTTTCTTTGATTATGGGATTAGCTATCCATTATTTAAAGAATAAAGAAATCAACGGCAATCCGAAATACATCAAACCTTCTTGGCGCATCATTAAAGGCATATACCGAATCGGTCTACCCGCTTTCTTAATGCAAGCCATGCTTTCTTTCATGATGTTCGGTGTATTGCTCATTCTTCAAACGATTCCCGGTCGTCATACGAACGATCTAATGACCAGCACATTCGGCATCTATTACAAATTAATGCAAACGGCGTTGTTTGCTTCGTTTGGCTTATCTAATGCTCTCATTTCTATGGTTTCATATAACTATGGACTAGGCGATCAAAAACGGATTCATTCCTTGGTTATATGGGGCATCATCGACTCTTTAATCGTCGCCTTGGTCATTACGGCAATCTATGAAATCTTGGCCCCTAGTATTTCTTCTTTATTCGCCTTAACCATTACGGAAGACGGTGTCTTAAAAAAGAGCGAAATCATTTCTTGTTGTACAACAGCGTTACGTATCGCCTCCATCGGATACGTTTTCATGGCATTTTCTGTAGCCATCCAAGGTATTTTACAAGGACTGTCCCGCGTTTACTCTCCTTTAATCATCTCGTTCTTACGATTGATTGTCTTAGTTTTGCCGACGGCTTATTTGCTGACTTTAACAGGAAATATCACATTCTGGTTCTGGTGGACGTTCCCCATTGCCGAAGTGCTAACCGCGATTGCCTCGTGTTTCTTCCTCCGACACGGTACGAAAGCAGCTTTGTCGATCGAAAAACAAGATGAACCCGTATTGGTTTCTTCCACGCAAGAACAAAACCGAAATGAATTTCGGTCGGAACTCGGGCGAACCCGAGTTTTTTTGCTAGAATTAGGCATGCGCGGCCCGTTCAGGAACTCCGACTTCA
>CADBIO010000094.1 GCA_902794835.1 uncultured Erysipelotrichaceae bacterium | reverse complement strand
AACGCCACTAGAAGGATTCTGACCGCCCCTATTCAGGTTGATCACACCAAGCGTGATGCCCGAGGCGATTCCACCGAGGAGAAGGACGGCCGTGGCGATGATGCCCACTTTGACCAAGGCCTTGTTGTTTTTCCTTGCCTTGACCGCGTCGTCGCTGCGCAGTTCATCGGCTTCCACGCCGAAAAACAGGGCCAGCGCCTTGAACGTTTCCTCGCTAGGGTTGCCGTTGCCGTTTTCGTATTTCGCGATCGCGGACCTAGAGATATGGACCGCGTCGGCGAGGGCTTCCTGGGAAAGGCCGTTGTCAGTTCTTAGCTTTTTGAGTTTGTCTTTGAATTCCATGGGGCCATCCCTTGTTGCTTCTATTGTAGTTTTGGCGAATCAAAAACGGTTGTTACTCATTGTTACTTTGGTTTTTCCCTTTGCTTCTTTAAGGGGATGCCAAAAAAGAAAGCCACCGAATTTCTTCGATGGCGTCGTGCTTTTGGCAATAAGCGAAAGAATTGATACAAAATCGAATTTTGCCAAAAAAGTGGGACAGCAGGCACCCAAATGGGACGAGTTATTTCTTCTTTCTCACACCTGTATTGTTTGAGCCTCTAACTTCTTCGTGATAAAAATAATCTACTATCACTGGATGTCCTGGTTTTGCTCTGCCATATGGCGTTTCATTATCTACGAACGGGCAATTATTTTCTTTTGCTAATTTTTCAGCTTCTTTTTCCAAACGTTCAAAATAGCTTCTATCTTTTTTGTTATAGATTTGTTCATACAAAGGGCGTAAATCAGGATATTTTTCTTTAATGTAATCCATGATTTTCCCTTTAAAACCACCTCTTAAATTAAGGTTTTCTAACCAAATTAAATCGCATTGATCTTTAACTAAAGCAAAAATCTTTTTGAAATCAGTGATGCCAGGAAAAACAGGGGAAATAAAACACACGGTTCTAATACCAGCATCATAGACTTGTTTCATCGCTTGGATTTTTCTTTCAATAGAAACCGAATCATCCATATCGCATTTAAAGCCTTCATCTAAAGTGTTGATGGACCAAGAAACTGTAACTTTTCTAAATTTCTTTAACAAATCTAAATCTCTCACCACTAAATCGGACTTTGTGCAGATTAATAATTCTGCGTCTACTCCGACGAGTTGTTCTAATAATTTCCTCGTATTTTTATATTCCGCTTCTTGAGGTAGATAACCATCTGTCACCGTCCCGATTATGATATGCTGGCCTTTATATTTCGCTAAATCTGTAATTGCGGGCCAATTTTTTACATCTAAAAACGATCCCCATTCTTCGGTATGGCCAGTGAATCTTTTCATAAATGAAGCATAGCAATACTTGCAACCATGCGTGCACCCCACATAGGGATTAACACAATATCCACCTATAGGTGAATTGGATTTGGTCATGATATCTTTAACGTCTATTTGTTTGATAACAACTTCTTTATTCATCGATGAGATTCTCCTTCACTTTGCCTAATAATCGATCCAATTCATTAGCCTCTTCTTCACTGAAATCTTTATAAAAAATATCGCTAATTTTTTTGGTGGCTCTATTTATTTTTTCTTCTAAAGACAGAGTCTTGTCACTTAAATAAATGACTAAACTTCTTTTGTCTTCTTTAGAACCTTCTACGATTAGAAGGCCTTCATTTTTCATTCTCTCCACCATTGCGCTTAAAGTGGTTTTTGCTAATGATGTTCTTCTGGATAGCTCAATGAGTGAAAGCTTTTCATTTTTCCACAAAGCAAAAAGAATTCTTCCCTGTTGACCATTGAATTCGTAAATACCTTCTTCTTTAAGAATTTTATTGAATGCTCGATCTTGGAGTTGTTTGACTTGTGAGATTAAAGTCCCGCCATAATGTTTTTTCATTTTAAAGCTTCCTCCATTTCACAGGTAAGTTCTTGAATAATAGTTTCTCCTATCATGATTTTTCTAGCCAATTCTTCTTTATAGAAAATCTTGCATCCATATCTTCTCGCCACTTTAACAAGGCCATTTACCCACTGCTTTTTAGTGTCGATTTTCCCTTT
>CADBIO010000093.1 GCA_902794835.1 uncultured Erysipelotrichaceae bacterium | reverse complement strand
GTTCTTCTCATAGTCCCATTCGTCCGCCATCTTCGGGGATTTGGTTGCTAAATCATTAAAACCTTCTAAAACTTTTCGTCCGGAACAAATTGGACAACCGGTGTTTTGACTGGTTCTAGCGTTTGGGGTGGTTTTCCATGAATGGCCGTACTTGCATTTCCACCAGACCGGCTTGGTACATCCGATTGTGACTTTTTCCGGTCCGCGTCCGTTTCGTTCAGTGTCCCATTCAGCGGCGATATCAGGCCTTGCGGTTCTCAGATCGTTTTGTCCGACTTTTATTCGTTTGCCCGCGCAGTAAGGGCAACCATAGCCTCTAGCTCTGGCGGCTACGCCCATCTTATAGAGACCGTGTTTCTCACAATTCCAGAAGACTTCTGTGGTTGAGCCATATGAAATGGTGGTTGGTTCTAAGCCTAACTCTTTCAGATTTTGTTCGTATGCCCAGTCTTTTGCTAATTCTGGGTGGGTCGTCGCCAAATCATTAAAACCAGGCATGATCGACTTGGTCGGAACCGCTAGATAAGGGCAACCTCGGCCGATGACTCGCTTGTTGATGCTGGCTTTCCAGCGGAAATCGAAATGCTTGCCCGTTTTTGGGTCATCGTAAGGTTTTACCCACCAAACTTTTTTTGCGTTGCCATGGGTAAAATCTTCTGGCTTTTGCCCTTTATTATTTTCGTAGTCCCATTCCTCAAGAAGGTCCTGACGGTTGTTATCAATGCACCATTGCTTAAACGAAATCTTCCCATGTTTTTTAAGCGATGGAGTGGTCTCTTCCGATGATGGTTTAAGTTGCGTTGCTTCCTTCATTTGCTCTTATTTTTAGCTGGCAAAGTGACGACGATTTTCGCGCTGTCTTTCGTGGTCTTGAAGCCTAATTTTACAATGAGGTCGATAAGTTTTTTGCAGCCGTAGTTTCTTGGGTCGAAACTTGGGTATCTTTTTCTTAATTCCGTGCCAATCGTGCTCGAAAGAGCGGTGCCGACGCCATCCTCGCTGCTTTCGATTAATTCGGAGATTTTTTCTTTGATTTCGGCCTCTGGAGTTATTGCGGAATCAACCTTTTCTTCACTCTTTTGTTGATCCGTGGCTTTTGGAGTTTCCTTCTTCTTTTCAGACGCTTTAATTACATCAAGGAACCGGAAATAGGTGCAGGCTTGGACGAATGCTTCAGGCGTTTTTTCTTCGCCCATACCGATGACTTCTTTGCCGGATTCCCTTAGTCTTTGGGCTAAACGGGTGAAGTCAGAATCGGAAGAGCAAAGGCAGAAACCGTCGACTGGCTCACGATAGAGGATGTCCATCGCGTCGATAATCATCGCCGAGTCGGTGGCGTTCTTTTTCTTCGTGTTGGCGAATTGCTGATGCGGCGTGATAGAAGAAGTGATCAAAACCTTCTTCCAGGAAGACATGGCTTGGGTGGTCCAATCGCCATATCCTCTTCTGATTGTCGCGAATCCCTCTTTCGACAGTTCGTCGAGGATCGTATCGATATAATCAGGTGCGATATTGTCGCAGTCGATAAGCAACGCAAAACGTTTTTCTGCTCCGTCCATTATTTGGCTCCTATTTACTTATAAATAAAGATATAAGACTTATGAACGCGCTTCAAGAACATAAAGCGTTTTAAAGCATATTTTCGTGTCTAATTTCCATTGTTTGCCCTAAAACACCACGAAAAATATAAAAGACCATTCCGCGATAATCGGATAAAAAGTCGAAAAGAAAAAGTGATTACTCAGACAATGTCTCGTGCTTCCTGAACGTTTCATAAATGCAAAACTTTTGTTTGGACGAGTTTTTTCTTCAGCTTTAAGTTTCGTTTAAGTTTCGCTTGCTATCGTTTAGCCAAGAAAGGAGGCCTATAAGAAACAGAAGAGGTTTATCACCAACGCCTCCCAATAGCCAGAATGAAGGTTCAGGCGTTGTCTTATCGATTACTAATGAAATCGTTAAAGCCCCTAAGGGCAACATCAAAGTCGAGAGGAACTCCTCATCTATCTCTTTCTGCCTAACTTTGTAAGGTTAGATGTAATATCATTTATCTATGCGAATTGACGTGCATTACCTTTCTTTAGACTCGATCGCCAGAAAAAAGGAGAGCATCCTTTCTTTGCTT
>CADBIO010000092.1 GCA_902794835.1 uncultured Erysipelotrichaceae bacterium | reverse complement strand
GTCTCATTTCCCTTAGGCTGATACGCGATGAAAGTAGGGACATACCCTGCCCCGTACCCCCAATCTTTATTATAAATAGAGGATAAGCCATATTCGTCTTTGAAAAGGGACCATTTTTCTTGATTGACGACCCCATTTTCGTAACGGATTCCTTCCTTGTCACACTCGAGCAAATAGACCGTTTTGCCTTGATAATCTCTTCCCCGTTCTTTCAAGAAGTGGCGGTTGATATAAGAACAATCGGGACACCCTTTCCTCGTATAATCCACCAGGAAAAGGTCTTTTTTCTCAAACATCCCATCCAATTGCTTCTTGCTGAGGTAAAGAAGATTTTCGCACCAGGTGAGTTTGCCAGAGAAATACTTCTTGACCTTCTCTAGACTATTTAAGGCGTCATTGCCATTGGTGGTCTGGTATTTCAAAACACCATCACCGAAGATTGCTAACGTCGCCTCACCGGTATAGAGTTTCAAAGAATAATAATCAGCCCCATGAGAGAAATCATTCGGATCGATGCCATAGATTCGGGCGTTGTTCTCCTTCATATAGGCGGTCAGAGCCAAAGAAAACCCAATCCAGCAAGTGCAGTCGATGCTTTCGCCCACTTCTAGGGTTTTGTATTCATAGACCAGCAAAACGAAGGATTCTTGATATTTGATTTTGCTGGCAAGATCCCGATAAGAGATGTTTTCCGTATGAAGATATAAGTCATTGGCCCCGCTTGCCAAAGAGGAATCAAAAAGCGTGCCAAAAGTGACGTCGACGAGATTTGGATCATCTCCCCCGCAAGAGAGAAGAGAACTCGTAAGAAGGAGAGAAAGACCCCCAAGAAGAAGACGATTTCGTTTCATGATTGAATTATAGGCATATGCCTTTCTTCTTGCAAAGGGAAACGACAAGGAAAAACCTTCCTTTTTCTTTGCTTGTTTTTGAAGGAAAAAAACGACCTCGATTTTAAAAATTTTTCGGTGTTCAAAAAATCGTTATTGTTTCGATAATAGGCATGTTTGGCTCACTTTTCAAAAATCGGTTTTTGTGAGAGAAAAAAGAAGAAAAAATTTTTGTTGATTTTTATGTTTCATTCACTCATTATTTTTGCCGTTAGGAATTCTGATATTAAAGGGTAAGGAATCTCCTCTCTGTTTGTGTTGACTTTCAACAAGCATTCCTATTGGGGGTAATTCAAATGGAAGAAAATAACGTCATCATTTCTTTGCAGCATGTCAGTAAGGTGTTCGACAAAACCTTCACTGCCGTTGACGATGTAAGTCTTGATATTAAGAAAGGGGAGTTCGTTACGTTGCTCGGTCCTTCGGGGTGTGGCAAAACAACCACATTGCGGATGATCGCTGGTTTTGATATCCCTACCTCAGGCAAGATTTACCTTAATGGCGAGGATATCACCAACCTTCCGCCATACCAAAGACCTGTCAATACGGTTTTCCAGCATTACGCCTTATTCCCGAATCTTGACGTTTATGACAACGTCGCCTTCGGCTTGAAATTAAAGAAGGTTCCTTATGAGGTCACCGACCGCAAAGGAAATAAGAAAATCAAATATAAACACCTTTCCGCCAAGGAAATCGATGAAAAAGTCGCCAAAGCCTTGGAAGTCGTCGATATGGCCGAAATGGAAGATCGCGATATTTCCAATCTTTCGGGCGGCCAACAACAACGCGTCGCCATCGCTAGAGCCATCGTCAACGAACCACAGGTTTTGTTGCTGGATGAGCCTCTTTCTGCCCTAGATCATAAGATGCGTGTCGAGATGCAATTGGAACTCAAAGACATGCATAAGAAATTAGGCATCACCTTTATCTATGTCACTCACGACCAAGAAGAGGCCCTTTCGATGTCGGATAAAGTCGTCGTCATGAAAGATGGCGATATCCAACAAATCGGAACCCCGGAACAAATCTATAACGAGCCAACTTCCGCCTATGTGGCCGACTTCATCGGAGAATCCAACATCTTCGCCGGGACGATGGCAGGGGAGAGAAAAGTCCGCTTCCTCAATAAAGTCTGGCCATGCGTCGATGACTTCCCAACCAATCAGAAAGTCGATGTCGTGATCCGTCCAGAAGACGTCATCCTCGGAGAGCCAGGAAAAGGAGTGGTCGATGCCAC
>CADBIO010000091.1 GCA_902794835.1 uncultured Erysipelotrichaceae bacterium | reverse complement strand
TTAATACTCTATTTTTTACATGGATAGAAATATTTTATTGCTCACAATGCCGAAATTCTAGGGGTTTGAGGATAAAGAGCGATTTACCGATAAAATCTTCTATTTTTTTATCTTTGTAAACCATTAAAATATAAATAATGAACGCGATTCGTTATCCGAATTTTCTAGCCATGTTAGAAGCCCAAGACCCGACTTCCACGGCTTTTCTTTATCCCGGTGAAAATGGGCCATTATCATTAAGTTATGGCCATTTGATCGAGAAAATCAGGGCATATCCCATCGTAAACAAAACGAGCATCGGCGTTCTTTGTGACGGAGCCTTAGACACAATCATCGCCATTTTTGCCTATGTGGCCGCCAAAAAACAGATTGTGATGTTAAACCCCATGGACAAACCAGACCTCTTAGCCAAGCAGATTGCGATTGGCGAGGTCGATTACCTTGTTGGTAATAAGCCACTGGCCCAATCGCTATCTTCTTGTTTAACCAAAGGATTAGACCATCCAAGCTCTGATTTGCTTTTCTTCACCTCGGGCACGACAAACAGCAACAAGGCGGTCGTCTTAACGGAGCAAAACTTCTGCAATTCTGCGTATAACGGAGGGGCATGTCTCCCATTAACGAAAGAAGACACTTTGCTTTGCCTTCTGCCGTTGAGCCATGTTTTTGGCTTTGTCTGTTCGTTGTTGTGGGGTCTTTCTTTCGGGGCGAAAATCGCCTTGGGCAGAGGGATGCGCCACTTCTTCGATGATGGAATTTACTATCACGCCACCGCTGTTTCCCTGGTTCCACAAATTGCCTCTTTCATGGCAACCAATAAAATATGGAACCCTGAGATGAGGCTTGTCTTAATTGGCGCAGGAAGTTGCCCACTACCAATCCTTCAAACCATCCAATCCCAAGGAATTCGCGTCAGTTATGGCTATGGTTTAACCGAAACCAGTTCAGGAGTTGCATTATCTACCGGAGAAGACCCAGAGGCCATGAGAGTTTGTCCGGACAATGAAATCACAATCGCACCAGATGGAGAAATCTTACTCAAGGCCCCAACCTGTATCATGAAAGGCTACTACAAAAACCCCGAAGCGACCAATGAGGTTTTAAAAGACGGCATCTTCCATACAGGCGATTTAGGGAAATTAGATGAAAACGGCCTTCTTCATATCATCGGCAGAAAGAAAGACATTCTTGTCTTAAGTGATGGAACTAAGATTTTTTGCCCCGAATATGAGCAGGAATTATTGCCCTATTTGAAAGGC
Organism: uncultured Erysipelotrichaceae bacterium; assembly: GCA_902794835.1. GTDB lineage: Bacteria > Bacillota_I > Bacilli_A > RFN20 > CAG-826 > UBA4951. The sequence goes on along the minus strand of CADBIO010000091.1, from coordinate 2,158 downwards.
TTAGATTATGCAATTTCCTTAAAAGAGGATAAAGTATGTTTGTTTGTTGGCAACGCCGAAGAAGGTTTTTCGGTGCAAGAAGCGATTAACGCCTTCAACCTTAATAAGCCGAGAGGACAAAGAATCAGCAAAATCGTTTATCAAAAAGAACCGCTGCCAAGAACTCAAACAGCAAAGATTAAACGCTGGGCGCTAGGAAAATAAAGGAGACTCTAATGGAACGTCAAGAAATCAAGGAAAACATCATCAAGATCATCACTGAGAATCTTGAAGAATTCAAAGAAGGGGAAATCGATGAGTCCACGGTGATCAATACCGATGCGGCATTAGATTCGATGCGCTTCATCTATGTTATGACCAAAATTGAATCTTTCTTCGATATCGAAATCCCTCAACGGAAATGGGAAAAACTGCAGACCTTAAAAGATCTCATCGATGTTGTTGAATCTTCTTTGAGCAAGAAAAAATAATCATGGCCGATTATTCTAAAACAATCAAAATTCGTGCCGAGCATGTCACTATCACTCAAAGTCTAAGACCGAGCACCTTATTGCGTTTCCTTCAGGAAGTTTCGATTGAACATACGGAAGAACTGGGCATGCCTCGGCAATTCACCCTAGATAAAGGGCTACTTTGGGTCGTCGCTAAACAACACATCGAAATTCTTAGGATGCCTCGTTATGACGAGACAATCAAAATCAACACATGGCCAAGCAAGACGATGCACGTTTTGTTTCCCCGTACTTATGAGATTTTCGATGAGCAAGGGAATTTAATTGTTCGTGGGACGGCCATTTGGGCATTAATCGACATCAACACCAGAAAAATGGTGAATCCGAACGAGCATGGCATCCACATTCCCGATTTATCCCTACAAAGAGAATTTAAGATCCCTTTAAGCAACAAAATCCCTTTGGAATTAGAAAACGATACCATGATGGAAGCTCGATATTCTCTTTGCGATCTCAATGGCCACGTGAACAACACTTGCTATTTAGATATCGCGGAAGATAAGATTCCCATTGATTTCTTAAAATCTCACGAATTGAAATTGATTGATATCAAATATACGCATGAGGTGCCAGTGGGAACCAAATTGCCAATGAAATTCGGCTTCTTTGATCATTCATATTATTTTGTGAACGAAGCCTTCGCATTACAACTAGGTTACTAAAGACAAGAAAAATACCCAGGTTTTGCTGGGTATTTTTCTTTTTTAAAGGAGTTTTCTTTACTCTTCTTTTTGCTCTTTTTCTTGTTCTTTCTGAACTTCTAGCGCTTCTTCTTGCGCAGCCTGTTCTGGAGATTCTCCTGCCTCGATTTTCGCAAGAATCGCTTGTTCATAAGCTTCTTCTTTTTCGGCGTGAGCCAAGGCCAAAGCCTCTTTTTGCTCAGCCCATTTTTTGCCATGCAAAGGATAGAACCACATGGCAACAAAGCTGAGGATCAAAAGGACCGCCGTAATGAGTAACCAGCAGAAGAAGAACCAATTCTTAGCGGTGTTGGGCTGGTCAAACCAGTTCGTTGTTTCCGAGCCGGTTTGAGCCACGTATTTATTTTCTGAATTGAAGCCAAAGGAGGCGAGCATGATCGGGAAAACAGCTTGAGCGATGGATTGAGCCGGTTTGGTAATCAGAGAATTAATGCCAGCATAAACGCCTTCCCGTCTAGCTCCGTTGTCAATCTCATCCTTGTCCATGACATCGCCGTTAACCATTGGGACAAGATATAAGCCGCCGGCCAAGCCGACACCAATGCAGAAGAAGCCAAGAACCATGACCCAGAAATACATTCCTAAGAAGGAAGCAATCAATGTTCCTGCCCCCATAATTCCCGTCATGATCAAAGTATTCACACGAACGCCTAGACGGTCTCTCATAAAGACGAAGAAGAGAAGACCGCCAATCAGGCCAAGGAAAATCGCCCCATAAAGGACATACATGGAGCTCCCGCCTAACCAGCCATAGCTAGAAGCGTAGGCAGCCGAATCCGCTAAACCGATTGGCTCGGTCCCGTCTTTGGTCAAGATGGTTGGATCAATTGCCCAGAGACCTTGCATATAAGTAAGGCCAAGCATCAATGCGGATTGGGCATAGATCACCGTCCAGGAGATTACCTCGAACAAGAGGAAGGATTTGTTTTTGATACACATCTTCAA
>CADBIO010000090.1 GCA_902794835.1 uncultured Erysipelotrichaceae bacterium | reverse complement strand
TACGAACGGCTGCTAAGCCAGCCAAAATCCGATAGGATTCGCTGCCAAGAAAATCCACTTTGGGAAAACGTTTATCAATCATGTCATAATTTTATTATTTAGTTTAAAAAAAGACAAATTCATATCCTGTCAGCGCAAGCGCTTACATTCTTTCCATGAGACAATAAAGTTGCATGGGATACCTTCTTTCTACAAAGCAGCCCATCCATATCTATGTGAAGGAGCAGGGCTTCCTGGATGTCGCTCTGGCAGTCCAGGATCTATCCTCCGATTTGGAGTTACTCGGCTTTTCTGTCTTTAGGGTCCAACATCCTGAAGCGGCTGACATTCAAATCGGGCTTGGCCTTTTCCTATTTACGCATCCTGAAGAATATGTTTACCGCATTACTTCTCAAGGCATCATGCTTTCTGGTTCGGATGATCTTGGTCTCATGTGGGCCATCTATTCTTTTTCTGAGCAAGAACTTGGTATTTCCCCTTTCAAAGAATTCAATGGCTTTAATCCTCAAAAAGTAGAAACGCTTTCTCTTCAAGACAAACTCGTTAGAGAGCACCCTGCCTCGAAGTATCGTGGTTGGTTCCTCAACGACGAGGACTTGCTCGAAAATTTCTCTCACAAAGGCACGCGACCGATCCAATATCGTTTTTACCAAAAGGTGATTTCACCTGAATTATTAGATAAGGTCTTAGAAACCGCCCTTCGAAATAAAATCAATCTCATCATTCCCTCTTCGCTTCTTAATATTGAGAATCCCGATGAGAAAGCGCTATTAGATCTTGCCTCTTCCCGTGGTTTCTACCTATCGCAGCATCACATTGAACCTTTGGGACTTTCTAAGAACTCCTTCGAGGCTTATGCGAAAAAACACGGGATTTCCCCTGAGTTCTCTTATTTAAAGAACAAGGAAGGGTTGTTATCCGCGTGGGATGATTACGCCAAGAAATGGTCCGTTTACCCACGGGTTATCTCGCAACTGGGTCTACGGGGAGGAACGGATCAGCCAGTTTGGAAAGAAGACGAAGGTCGGCATTACAGCATTGAGCAGTGGGGCGAAATCATCTCGGAAGCCATGAAAGAACAATACGCCATCTTGTCGAAATATCGTGAAAACCCCCTCACATCCCTCACGCTTTGGATGGAAGGTGCCTCTCTTTTGGAAAAAGGGGCATTGCTTCCCCCTTCAAACGACACGATTTTGGTCTACGCCGACATTGGCATCAGTCAAATGTTTGGGAGTGATTTCTTTTTGAAAAAGAGTTTGCCCAACCCCGCTGGAGCCTATCTTCATCTTGCTTATTGGAACACGGGAAACCATCTTTTAGAAGGAACTGATCCTCAAAAGGCCGAATATTGTCACACCCTCTCTCTTCAGAAAGGACGAGGGGAATATCTCATTTGGAACGTGGCTAATGTCAAAGAATTCTCTTTTTCAGCCATGCTTACAGCAAAGATGGCTTTCCAAGGGAGCGCTTTTGACCGAGAACAAGAAGAAAAAGAGTATGCGGCCTCTCTCTTTGCCGGGGCTTCCGAGCAAAAAGACTTCTTAGATGCTTTATCCTATTACTATCGTTCCTTCGGGCCAATCGATGATGGCTATTACCAAAAATATTGTGAAAGCAATGACTTCTCTTATTATGCTTATACGAAAGAAAAACTTTCCTTCCCAGTTTGTGCCTTAAGCGATGGGTTCCTTTGCTGGTATCTGCGTCGCCCATTCTTAGACAAATTAAACGATGTTGCTGCCTGGGATTGGTTTGGGAAATCCATTCAAGCGAGTCTCAAAAACGCAAAGAAAGCACGGATGGGTTTTCAAGTATTAAAGCAATACTCGGTCGCTCCCGCTGCTTTTCAACAAAAATGGGTCTATGCCGCCTTTTATTGGGAGAATTTGCTACAGGCGTCCGACGAAGTTTATCAAGCTTCTTTGGAGGTGAGCCATCAAGAATTAGGAGGACTTCTAGAACATTTCGAAAAAGCCGCCCAATGTCTTAGAGACATCCTGGACTTCCGAAAGGAATGCTACCAAGGAGAATGGGCCAAATGGATTGCCGGTGACAAAAAACTCGACATCCCTGTGCACTAGTCAAGAAAAAGTGGACACAAGCGGAACGCCTTTTAGCCACACCCCTTATTTGTTCTGCACAATGGCCGGAAGCCTTGGCCTCCAGTACCTC
>CADBIO010000089.1 GCA_902794835.1 uncultured Erysipelotrichaceae bacterium | reverse complement strand
TCACATAGAAAGGCATCTCCCCACGGCTGGTGATGAGGTAAAGGTTATTGTCTTCTTTGGCATTGAAATATTCTTGCAATTTTCCTTTTAAATCCGAGACACGCCCCTCATCTTTTAAGGTGATAAGGTGCTGATTCGGGTTGGTGAGATATTCATCATTCATGTCATTGAAGTTCAATAGGCTTTTGAGTCCCAGGAAAATATATTGTTTCCCCGTCTCGGTGTAATTCTTATCAATGGTTTCGATTAAAGCTTTTTTGAACGTTTTGTCTGAGACTAAAACTACTGCCGTATTATAGCTGGCTTTGGTGATGTTCTCTGGATGGTGCATAAAACCAGTGATTCTGGATTGAAGGGAAACATTCTCCTCGGCAAGGATATTCGTCCCTCCTTCTTTGACATAGGGAGTAAGGAAAGAGGCCATCTCATTAATGCCATAAGAAGCAACATTCATCGTGAAAGAAATCTCTTGTCCTAAGGTGAAGGTATCTAATGATGGTTTGCCATCGATCGCCTCGGTTTCTTTGTCAAAATAAAGAAATTCATCTGCCGGCGAAGCTTCTAAGGTTTCTAATTCGCCATAAGGTTTAGAGATCTTTGGCGCTTTATGAACGATAGCAACATAAGAGGGAAGGCCCCCAGCTTCAGCAGGAATATAGAAACGGCCTTCACGGGCATCCCCTTCTTCGAGAAGCGAATCGATTTTCTCCACATCTTTTTCTTCATAATGAGTCGTGGTCACCCATAAATCAGCAAGATTCCCCGACTCATAGACTTCGTTGACTTGGTTTTCAAAAGATTGAGCATTGGCTAAAAGGCCGACGAAAAGAGTGACGGCGATAGCCCCGATGGCAATGACGGCCAAAAACTGCGCCCATCCGTTTTTGATGGAGCGGATCGTCATTTTGCTAAGCAATGAAACCGTTCTTTCTCGTTTCATCACCAATTCACGTCCTCTGGATTGACTGGGTGGGGGTTGTTTTCATCAGAAACGATTTGCCCATCCGAAATCCGAATGATGCGTTGGGCACATTCGGCGATTTTTTGGTTGTGGGTGACAATGATGACCGTCTTTTTATAATTGGTTGCGACATCGTGAAGAAGTTTAAGAATGGCTGCGCCGGTTTTTGAATCCAGGGCACCCGTTGGCTCGTCGCAAAGCAAAAGGCGAGGATTTTTGACGATGGCTCTGGCGATGGCGATGCGTTGTTGTTCGCCGCCGGAAAGTTGAGATGGGAAATTGTTGGCCCGTTTCTCAAGCCCCACTTCTTTTAAGATTTTCTCCGGAGGGAATGGATCTTTCGCGACCGAGGCAGCCAGTTGGATATTCTCCAATGCCGAAAGATTAGGCATTAAATTATAAAATTGGAATACAAAGCCAACGTCTTCTCTTCGGAATTCTGAAAGTTTTTTGACATCATATTTAGCAGCGTCTTCATCCCCAATTAGATAGGAACCTCCCGAGGCCTTATCCATGCCGCCGAGAATGTTAAGCAACGTGGATTTCCCTGCGCCAGAGGCACCCAAGATGATTGTGAAAGAGCCTTCTTCCAAAGCGAAAGAAACCCCATTTAAAGCGCGGACTTCATTTTCCATGCCTTCGTTATAGATTTTTGAGAGATTTTTCACTTCGATCGCATTCATGATTCTTTTCCTTTGGAAAACTTTAACCATTGTACTCTCATTTCAGAGAAAATTGGACTGCAAGCGAAAAAAAGAACGCGGATCATCCAGCGTCCTTTCATGGGAAATATGATGGGTGAGGGTTAATCTTCGTCTTTTTTGATTTTATTTTCAGAGACAAAGATATCAGATTGGTGACGCGATGCTCTTAAGGCTCGATCAATTGCACCAGCAACGATCGAATAGAGAGGAATCGCTAGAAACACAACCCAGCCTGGGTGCCAAAGGTTGAATCCCATGCCAAGAATCATAAATGAAGCGACCGCCAGCATCACGATAGCCCCGGTGAGGTTTTGAAGTCTTCTTTTCCGAATCGAATCAAAAATGGAACTCGAAAAGGGAATCAGCAAATAGAGAATCCAACCGATGGGCCAGACCAACGGATAAGGCCAAACCCCATCAAAAAGGCAACCTAAGATGACATAAACGGCAGTCACAAGAATCGCCAAGCACCCTGCAACCACCCCTTCCGCGATTTTCAGTTTGCGATTCCGTTCAGCGATTTTGTGGTTTGGCACCCACCAGCCATGGTTCCCTTTGATCCAAGTGTCTGGGATATCGTCTTCATTAATCTTGATTCCTTCTTTATTAATATTGACATACGCCCCTGATGCTTCACGGACATAGATGCCATCTTCGGTGATGTGAATTTTATCCCCATCAT
>CADBIO010000088.1:2429-3644 GCA_902794835.1 uncultured Erysipelotrichaceae bacterium | reverse complement strand
TATCCGCGCTTCCGTGATGTCTTCCTGGTCGACTTTCTTTGGCATCGGCATGATTTTGTCTTTTGCCATCTCTGCCATCGCGCCAAAAATTGCCGGCACTACTTATCTGTCTTTGGTTTATCTTTGTGTCTCCGTCCCATCTTGGGTCATCTCCCTCTTCTTCTTGATGATTAAAGTCAAGGAGACAAAAGGCACTGATTTGAATACCAAAATCGGGCAGAATGCGATTGATGTTGTTTCCGAAACAGAACAACAATGATCATCAAAATCACAGCGTTAGACGGATGGTTTCGTAAAACCATTCAAGATCGCTGGCCCAAGTGTTGCAATTAACCGTATTGATAAAAACATCTGAGATAACATCAAGGGTGTTTTTTATACCACCCTTGTTTGGTCTCATCATTTTCAAGTCTTTTTTGATCTTCCTTTGTCTCGAATGTAGGGTTGCTCTTCAAGATGATAAGGAAAAATGCCTTGCTTAACTTGATGATTACTTCTTAAGAAGGAACTCCCCCGTATTAAGGTCTATGAAATTGGCAAGCCTTATGTCAGATTGGAATCCATCGCCATATTCGCCAGCCCTAGTTTGATCATCAAATTTGAAGGAGATGTTATAAAATTTGCCGGCCTTGGTCTTTTGGATCAGTCTGTTCTCAAGCATGAAGGAAATGATTTTTTTATGCCCATCCATATCATCGCCATGTAAATAGAAGCAGCAAACGCCCTCGGAAGCGTTGCTGTGCTTCGCTTCGGCGACAATCCCTTTCTCCACCGCTATTCTCGTGATTTTATCGGCGAACGACACATCAGAGAAAAAATACATCCATTTCCCCGTTTTATGATCTTCTAGCGTGCTTGCTTTCTTGGGATCGAAATAATACACCCAGACTTCATTCTCAACGCGTTCCATTCAACATTGCCTTTTTATATCGTTATTGGATTTCTTCTTTGAAGGCGGCGGCAATCGCATGGGCGATCTGTTTGATGTCTCCTTTGGAGGTGTTGACCATCAGATCGTAATTCTCTTTGTCGCCCCAGGTGGAATTGGTATAGAAATCGTAGAAAGAGCGACGATTCTTTTCGATCTTTTTGATGTTCCTCACAATGTCTTTGTCGCTGATGGTTTGCCCCACGGCACGGGAACGGCAACGGGCAATCTTTGCTTCCATATCGGCATAGACGAAGATCCGATAAGGATGCAAATCTCTTAAGACA
>CADBIO010000088.1:0-2368 GCA_902794835.1 uncultured Erysipelotrichaceae bacterium | reverse complement strand
GGTTTGCCCCACGGCACGGGAACGGCAACGGGCAATCTTTGCTTCCATATCGGCATAGACGAAGATCCGATAAGGATGCAAATCTCTTAAGACATAATCGGCTGCCCTGCCGATAATGACACAATCGGAGGTCATCGCCAATTTCCGCATGACTTCGTTTTGCTTGGAAATCACATCCACCGATTGGGAGAATGGCGTTGTGGTAATCCAACTGATGCCATAATGAATGGGGAATAACGGCGCGGGTTTGGATTCAGACACTTCTTCCACGTATGCCTTGCTGTAGGGAGTTTCTTTGACGATCTCTTCTAAGATCTCCTTGTCGTAGTAAGCGATGCCAAGTTCGTCCGCCAAACGGCGTCCAAGTTCTCTGCCACCGGAGCCAAACTCACGAGCAATGGTAATTAGGATTGCCATAATATTTCACCTCTCTAATCAAATTTTATTCGGTTTTCAGAGAAAATGGTTTCATATTTTTTACTTCAAAAACGTATTTTTCTTTATCTTCATCAACGGCCTCCTTTTTGTTGCTTTTTATTCTTTCGGGACCGAATTCGTTTTCAATACAAAAAGTTTAGTCAATTTATCAATTAAATTAAAATCCGTGGTATCTATTTTCAGACAAAATAAAAAATCCTCAGGGCTTTCTAAGGAATGAAATTCAGTCTTCGTTAATGATGGATTGCCCATCCAAGACCGCGCATCAAACGGCCATCGGGGTCATGGAAATGATTGCCCTTCTCTAAGACGAATTGGGTGGGGACTTGATTCTTCACTTTCTCATAGACTTCGTGAATGCTAGAAACTGATTTTGCTAGATAAGGATTCTTCGTGTTGCCTTCTTCCTCGCCGATAGAAAAATAGAGGGAATGGATTTGTTCTGGAAGGACAATCTCTTTCAATGATTCCAAATATCCCGGAAACCAAAAGGATCCAGAGCAACAGACAAGATGGTTGAAACGTTTGGACTTCATCCCCATATCGAAGGCAAAAAGACCTGCCAAAGAATATCCGGCGAGAATTCGGTTTTCAATCTTAGAAGGCAATTCTTGCTCGATTAAAGGGAAAATCTCTTCTTCGAATTCGTTCTCAAAACGGAACAAGTGACCTCCAAACGGTCTTCCTTTTCGAAAGATTCCATCCCCAGCAAAAGGGGTAAGTTCATCATCCCAATCTACACCGGTGATGACGGCAAAAGAAAAAGGATCATTCGATAAGTCAAATAATCTTTTTGGATCTTCTCGATCGTCAATGAAGTAAACCAATGTTTTTGCATCCGAATTCCAATGAAGGACAATCTTCTTGTTTTTGAAAGTGATTTCTTTTCGTTTCATCGAACTTATTATAGAGAAAACCTTTTGAATTTACTTTCGAAATGCCTTAAATTATCGAAGCATAGTGAGCAGCCTAATCCTGCATCAAAAAACTTCTCCTTCCGATGGGTCAAAAGGAAATCAAGGATCGATAAGAAAAAAGCATCTCTTGTTAATGAGACGCTTTCGAATTGCCATTTTTCTTTTGGCAGATGATTTCTAATCCTTTTTCGCCATGTCGGACAACACTGTAAGGCGGGACACTATGGGTGAGATAGACGACCGCTCCGATGGTCGAATGGGCACCAATCACGGTATCTCCGCCAAAGATCGCGGCATTCGAATAAATGGTGACATGGTCTTCCACGGTTGGATGACGTTTCTTTCCAATCAAGGACCTTCCTTTGGAAAGAGAAAGGGCCCCTAAAGTAACGCCTTGGTAGAGTTTCACATAATCGCCGATAAGCGCGGTTTCCCCAATGACAATCCCCGTGCCATGGTCGATGAAGAAATAATCTCCGATGGTCGCCCCTGGGTTGATATCGATTCCGGTTCTGCTATGGGCATATTCAGAGATATAACGGGCTGCCACATAAAGATCCATAAGATACAGCAAATGGGCAACACGATAATAAAGAATCGCTTTAAAGCCTGGATATTCTAAGACAATCTGCTGTTTGCTTTTGGCGGCAGGGTCTCCGTTATAAATGGCAGAGATCGTCGTATTGAGAGTTCTTCTGATTTCTGGCAAAGAACGTAAGAACCATTTGGTTTTCTCTTCCACCAAATCGGCATGAAGTTCATGAAGCAAAGTCACGAATTCCGTCTCGACTTTCTCGGCATGAGATTCATATTCTTCGTTGGTAAAAGAAGGATGCTCGTAATCGAAGACCAAAAGGCGATAGACATCTTTTAAGAAATTACGGATGTCCTTTTCCTGGAAATCCAAGGAATTAGCGGTGTCATTAAATTCACGTTTTAATTCACTGAAAGCGCGTTTCATATCAATCAAATAATCCTGGGACAGAGAGATATCGCTCACCATTGTCCGGGAA
>CADBIO010000087.1 GCA_902794835.1 uncultured Erysipelotrichaceae bacterium | reverse complement strand
CATTAAAAGAAAATAGCTTAGGTAACTGTTTCATATATAATAATATAACCACAATATTACATTTTTGCAATACTTTGGTATTTTTTTTATAATTTTGTCATTTTAACATAAAAACAGCACTTTTTTGGTCATTTCTGCTGCTTAATGGTTTTCTTCTAATAGATTCTTCTATTAGGAAATTGGTTAAAATCACCTAAAAACAATATGAGAATACGGTACGGGTTGAAAGAGCCATCCTAGCATAATCTAAGGGCGAAATTGTGGCAATGGCTTCATCTCCTCCAGACTCCCGAACGGATTCAAGATCTCATTTATATCATTGCCTTTGCTTACGCCGAGATGAGGGTCGATGATTATCTTTCTTTGATTCAAGAATGCCACGCCTTTTACCACAACCACCCCCACTTCTTCCTTCAGCATTATGAAACCCCTAAGGATTATTTCAATCATTCAGGGTGTTATGCGGAAGAGATTGAGAACGGCTTTTATGTGACCCAAGAAATGCGAGACCTACTTTGGCAGATTCATCACGCAGGAATCGATATCTATGTGATTTCCTCTTCGGATTATTACGATGTCCTGGGAGCGGCGACAAATCCAGCCTTCGCTTTTCCGCCAATCAAAGAATTTTTCACAATGAAACAAGAGGTACGTGACGGCATTCTTTGCCCAAAACACATTCCTTTGCCGTATTGGAGCAGAAAACAAGGGAAAGCGGATACGGTGAATCAAATTCTTCGCCCTCGCTATAACGAACCCCCTTTGCTCGTGGTGGGAGATTCGGAAGGCGATGATGAGATGATGAGCCAATGTGAAGCCAAAGTCGTCTTGCAAATCAATCGTGGGAACGGAGGACTTCATGCCTTGAAAGAGAAAGCGTTGGCCCAGAAACAAGAGGGGACGATCTATTTGCTTCAAGGGGTAGACCGCAGCCATCATTGTTTCCGTCCGGACCAAAAAAGCATCCCCGTGGGGGGAAAGAACGCAATTTTTTAAACACCCTACCGAAACAAATTCGTTTGTTTTAATATTCTTCTTAAGAGGTATCACCAAATGAGTAATCAAACCACCCCTTTGTCGAAAGACGAAAAAAGACGAATCAGAGAAGCGAAAGAATTGACGCGTCTCGAAAAGGAAAAGGCTCGTCCAAAGAGGTTCTGGCTTTGGTATCTTGCTTATATGATGTTCATTTTGGCCTTGATTTATATTGTCGATGAAGTCGCGACCAATTTGCCTAACGCCCTGCAAACGGAAATCAATCTGGCCATCAACGTCTGGCCTTGGGCCTCTAAGAATGGCTATGACGTAGTGACGACATGGAATCAGGTTTACCCAACTTCGACTACCATCACGATTGAAGCCTTCGAAAATCAAATTTCCAGCGGCTTATCCAACATCGGTTTGGTCCATACCGCGGCAAATGCCATGTTAATCGTCTCCATGTTCTACCGTTCTTTGGCCGATAAATGGGGCCGTAAGATTTTCCTGTTCATCAACACTTTGGGTATGGCTTTGTCGTTATTGGTTTTCTTTACCGCGACCAATTTTGCCGGCTATATCATTGGCTTCTTCTGTTTGCGTTTCTTTGTCACCCCCGACCAACAAGTCGTCTATATCTTCGAATTAGCACCAAAGAAATACAGAAACGCCATCTTCTCTTCTATCAAAGGGGTCGCTGAGCTTGGTTTGGTCTTCATCTGGTTATTAAGAAAACTCTTCTTAACCGCGGATGGCACTTCTCCAGTCGAAGGCGACTTTTACCTTTATCGTTGGCTTTTCTTGGCGGTTGCCATCGCGGCTGCCGTGATTGCTTTCCTGGCGTTAATCTTCGCTCGTGAATCGGATGCTTTCTTAGATGAAAGAATCGCTTATTTGAAACAAACCGACGAAGAAAGGGCCGCCATCAAAGCAGAGAAAGATGCTTCTAAAGCACAAGGCGGTTTCATCTCTGCTTTGAAATACACGTTCAAAAACAAACAAGTCCTTTGGATTTGCATCGCCACCGCCGTCGCCGAACTTTGCTATTCGGCTTGCAACAACTATTCCAACGTCCTCACTTATGGTTTCTTAGGCCAGGGCATGCATAGCGTTGAGCAAGCGACTGATGTAACTTTCTGGTTCCCGTTCTCTTGCGCCATCGTGACTTTCGCTTATGGTTTTATCTCCGATTGGATTGGAAGAAAGAAGACTTCGATTGTCCTGCTTTCTTCTTGCACCGTCTTCATGGTGTTGGAATTCTTAGGCCTTTATTATGGCTGGCCGGATTGGATCATCGGCTTATTGCTTGGCGGAGTCTTGGGCGCCGATTGGGCCAATGGAGATGTCTTGTCTTTGATGGCAGGCGAATCTTGCCCAACCAATATCCGCGCTTCCGTGATGTCTTCCTGGTCGACTTTCTTTGGCATCGGCATGATTTTGTCTTTTGCCATCTCTGCCATCGCGCCAAAAATTGCCGGCAC
>CADBIO010000086.1 GCA_902794835.1 uncultured Erysipelotrichaceae bacterium | reverse complement strand
GATTCCCGGTTCTTTCTTTGGTAGAAAAAGGTCTTGCTAGCAGTTCTTTCTCAAGAGAGGAAATTTATGATTCGAAAGTCAATGAGACTCGAAACAATGGCATCTCCTTTGATATCAATTGTTGCGGTTCCCATATCTGTCTGACTTATGGTCCCGTTACACTTGAGAAAGTCTATGAAGGGGTGTCCGAATGGAATTATGCATCCAACGAGAAAATCAACGATGAATATTTCATTTTATTAGGATGTTCAGTGTATGATCCTTTTCCTGCTAGCTCATTGTTTATTCAAGACCAAGATGGCAACGTATGGGATGTGATTAAAACTCTGAAAGAAACGGAAATTTACAAGCAAATAAAAGAAATTTATCCTGATCCTCAATTCCATTTTAGATATCATTACTATATTTTGGACGAAGAGCTTTATATTGAGGCGGAATACGCTCCCTATGTTTTATGGAATGGCAGCGACGATACTACCGCTACAATGATTTTTGAAACGGATATAGAAAACCACACATTTGAATATCTAGGGTATCTTCCCGTGGCAGAGATGCTGAGCGGGATTATTAAACGGTGATGGGCGTCTTGAAAATGTCGTCCGAAAGAGAAAAAGCAATAGAACGGGATGCGTCGCGCATTTTGTCTCTTAAAAGTTGGACTTAGAACACCACCGTCAACGTCTAGCCGCCGATTTTCACAAGCGAGTACCAAGCGATGGAGAAGGAGAATGTGAAATGAGAAAACAACATCTATTTATTATGTTTTTGTCCTTGTTTCTCCTTTCCTCGTGTCGGGACGAAAACCGCCTGCGCGAGAAGGAGATCGCCAAGCTCCCTTTCTCGCCGGACTATGGCTTCGCCTCCCAATACGCCTACAAGGACAGCGACTCCAGCTTCGAATTCAAGCCACTCCTAAGGAAGGCGCTCCTGAAGGAGGGCATGCGTGACCCAGATCTGTATTTGAATGCGTCCCATTCCGTCTGCAAGGCCTATCAGAATTCGATGTATTTCTTCTCTAAGGTCATCGATGAGGGGGTACTCTATTACGCCGCGATTAAAATTGACGTTACGTCTTTGGAGACGACCGTCATGGATTTGTTTTCCGTCCAGTCGTTGAGAGACAAAAGTTTGGTTGCTGATAGAAGTGCTGATACAAGCGAAGACGATTATTTTTCGTCCGATATCATCAACGCTTGGGATGAACCAGTTTCTTTTGAACTCGACTTTTCGGGAACGCATCTTCGCTTTACTTATGACCCCATCACTTTGGAAAAGACATATGAAGGAGCGTACGTGAAAGATTCCACGTACGACGAAGGAAAGATCAATGACGAATATTCTGTCGTGGCCGGGGACACCATATACGACTATTATCATAGCCTTCCTGGAATTCTTAAGGTGGAAGACAAGGCCGGAAAAGAATGGGATGTGGTACAAACATTAAGAGAAAGTGACATTTATGCCAAGATAAAAGAGATTTATTCTGACGTTCATCTGGCCTTGAATTATAGCTATTGTATTTTGGACGAGGAATTGTATTTCGAAGCGGAATTCAATCCCACTTCTGTGGTTATCTTCGACTCGAAGAGTACCGCCACGATGGTATTCAAAGCCGATTTGGAACACCAAAGCGTCGAATATTTGGGGTATCTTCCGGTGCAAAACTTGTTAATGGGCATTTATCAGCGGGCGAAATCGGTATCCGTCATCGCCGAAATTTGACCATTTTATCTCATCGTTTTAAAATTATCGCACAAGAACCATGAAAAAACCGATTGTTGCCATCATGTACGATTTCGACTCTACCTTGGCTAAGAGCGACATGCAGAATTTTGGTTTTATTCCCGCTTTGGGAATGACACCGGAAGAATTCTGGCGCAAAACCTCCGATTTTTGTGAAAAAACCGGAATGGAACGCACGTTAGGATATCTTTACGTCATGAAGAAGTCCTGCGAAGAAAAAGGGATTCGCATGACCCACGAATGGATGAAAGAACAGGGTGCTGCCATCGAATTCTGGCCTGGGGTCAAAGAGTGGTTCGCCCGTACGAATGAATATGGCAAAGAGCTGGGCCTTCGCATCGAACATTATCTTGTCTCCAGCGGAAACAAAGAAATCGTTGAAGGCTGTTCCATCGCCAAAGAATTCAAAATCATCTATGGTTGCGAATTTTATTTCGATCCTAAAACCGGGGAAGCCATTTGGCCTAAACTCGCGATTAACTTCACGCAGAAGACCCAATATTTCTATCGGATATCCAAAGGGGTTTGGGATACGACAGACGACGTTGGGGTCAACGAAAAACGCCCTGACCGTCGCATTCCTTATTCCAACATGATTTATATCGGGGATGGGATGACGGATATTCCGGCGATGATTGTCGCCAAAAATAGCGGGGGCAAGTCCATTGCCGTCTATCCCGCCGGCAATGAAGACAAAGTCCAAGGCCTCTTCCAAGATGGTCGGGTGAATTATGTTTGTCCCGCGGACTATCGGCCCGGAAAAGAACTCGACAAAGTGATGCGTCT
>CADBIO010000085.1 GCA_902794835.1 uncultured Erysipelotrichaceae bacterium | reverse complement strand
TCTTTCTAAATATACGCTTCACGGCACTAAATATACCTATAACATGTCCGCGGTGATTGACTGGGGTTCTTTCATCAATGCTTGCATCTCTTTCTTGATCATCGCATTGGTGCTTTTCATCATTGTGAAAGCGATCAATGCTGCAGAGAAAAAGAACGCCGAATTCAAAGCGAAATTACAAGAAGAATATTATCAGAAACATCCAGAAGAACGTCCGGCACCGGTTGTCCCTGGCGCACCCGCTCCGACCGAAGCTGAATTGTTGACACAGATTTTAGCCGAACTCAAAAAGCAAAATACTGTTGGCAAAACAAACGCATAAAGAGATTTTCAATTAGGGCAACAAGAAAGACCATCCGCGAGGGTGGTCTTATTCTTTTGCCCGCATTGTTTCATCGATATAGGCAGCGTAGCGCGCCGCTACATTGATTCCTGTTGTTTCTTCAATGCCAGTGATAAAAGCATTGGAATTCACTTCGCAAAGAACGGGGTTGCCATTGGCGTCGTCCAAAAGATCAACCCCACCATAGTCTAATTTCAATAAAGTAGATACCTTTTCGGCCAAAGCGCGATAAGAAAAAGGAATATCCACTTTCTCCCCCTGTCCTCCTTGCGCTAAGTTGCTACGAAAATCGCCATGAAGATTGACACGTTTCATTCCCGCCACATAATGACCGCCAATCACGATGATACGATGGTCAAATCCAAACGAAGAACGGATAAATTCTTGATAGAGATGGGGGACGTTCCAATGGGATTTTTCAAATGCAACCAAATCGTCGTGATTGGAAAGCAAGAACACCCCTTTTCCTAACGAACCATAATTCTCTTTGGCCACCATAGGATAAGGCAGCAAAGCCTCGACTTCAGACAAAAAAGAATTAGAAGACTCGTAACCGCTGTAATTTAACGGCGCATTGATGGTTTTAGGCATTGAGATGTTTTCTTTTGCCAAAGCAATATGGGTCAGCATCTTATCGTCACAAAGACGAATGCTTTCAGCACGATTAAAAAGACGCATGCCTTCTTTTTCTAACATTGCCGCGACATATTCATCTTTATCTAAATAAAGGCAAAATGCATAAGGGGAAAGATCGATGCCGGCAATATCTCCTTTTTTGTCGATATAGTTAAGTATTTCACGATTCGTTTTGGCTTCTAAAAGATAACCATAAGGAAGCAATTCTTCCTTCATTCGTTCATAAAAACGCTGAGGCCCGCTTTGGCGACTATAGGCATTAAAAATAAACAAAGCTCGTTTCATCTTGATAAGTCTAGAGCTTTTCTTAAAGACATCAAAGACATAAAAATGGTATTATTTTGACATGAACAAACGTATTCAACCGATTACCGCCTTACGGGACACCACCAAATTAGAACGCGATTTGGCTGAGCAAGACGGCATTATTGAAATCACTAAAAATGGTTATTCTGACTTTGTGATTCTTTCTAGCGAACGATATGAGGCATGGAAAAACGAAACCACCAAGAAAGAGTGCCCTCGCATTGAACCTTCTCATCTTGTGACAGAAGAGCATCTTTCCGATCCTTTGGGGTTTGTCAAAGTTCGCTCCGCTTGTTTTGATTTAAATGTGGCCGGCGTTCGCCATAACCGCGATGCGATTGTTTCTGCGGTGAAAGTAGCAGAAAAGGATGGCATTTCTATCCTTTGTTTGCCGGAACTTTGCTTAACTGGTTATACGGCAAACGATCTTTTTGAGACGGATAGTTTGCTCTCTAAAAGTCAGGAAGCGATTCGTGCCATTCTTTCGGAAACAAAAGATATCCCTGTTCTTTTTGCCTTTGGCGCTCCCTTAAGAAGAAAAAATTCACTCTATAATTGCGCCTTTATTTGTTTTCAAGGAAAAATTCTTGGTATTGTTCCCAAAACATATTTGCCGAATTATTCCGAATTTTATGAAGCCCGTTGGTTTTCTCCCGCGCCCGAAAAGAACCTTATGGTTTCTTTCGATGGAAAGGAAATTCCGTTTGGTAAGAATTTGATTTTTTATGACACCTATTATCCTGACTTAAAAATCGGTGTGGAACTTTGTGAAGACTTATGGGTTCCTAATCCTCCTTCTACAAAGTTGGCGTTAAATGGCGCCACCGTGATCTTAAATTTATCTTGTTCCAACGAAATTGTCGGGAAAGCGGACTATCGTCGTGATTTGGTAAGAATGACTTCCGCTCGTCTTCGTTCCGCCTATGTTTATGCTGACGCTGGCGCAGGCGAATCCACGACAGACTTGGTTTTTTCTGGTCATCAACTGATCGCGGAAGACGGCACCTTATTAGCCGAATCACCGCTTTTTTCGCGACAAGCAGCAGATGCCGAAATTGATATTGAAAAAATTATCTCTGTGCGACGCAAAATGACAACTTTCTCTTCTTTTGAAGACGAGGAGATGGCTTGGATCCCATTCTCATTGCCGTTAGTGACCCCTAGCGTGATTCACCGGCACTATGCCCGCAACCCCTTTATCCCGGAGCAAAAAGAAATCGACTTAGAAAGGGTTAAAACAATTTTGGCCATTCAAGCGATGGGTCTTGTCAAGCGCTTG
>CADBIO010000084.1 GCA_902794835.1 uncultured Erysipelotrichaceae bacterium | reverse complement strand
GCAATTATGCCGTCAATTCTTCTTATATCACCGACCCGATGTTCTCTTTCTCTTATTTAGGAGGCATTGCCGGGGCGAATTATGGCACCATCAATCAATGTTTGAACACCAATCAGGTCTTCGTCGCCCGTCTTCCATGGCTTTATGGAGACGCCCCAGCAGGTTATAGCGATTATTGTGGAAGAATCCGTATCGGCGGGATCGCCGGGGCGAATTTTGGCACCTACGATGAAACCGAAAACCAATACACGGGTGGCTTAATTCGCGAATGCGTGAATTATGGCCGCATCCATGGCGATATGCAAGTGGGCGGAATTGCCGGCTATTCTAGCGGGTACGTGTCTGATTGTTTCTATAGTGGCAAAGTAGGTGGCCGTTATTGCGTTGCTCCCATCGTCGGATGGCAATCCGGAGACAAAGCAGGGGACCGTATCTCCGTGGTCCAAAACTGCATTGGCATCTCTCGTGTTGTTACGGGTTCTTTGCCATCGACCATTCTGGATAAAGAAGAAAACGATTTGACTTCTACTGGGGTGAAACTCACCGACGTCTCTTCGTCCAACGCCACCTCCAACGTCAAGGAATATTACAAAGTGGCCAAATATGCCACTGATTGCGTTTATCACAATTATTCGGGGAATCTCTTGCCTATCGATTTAGAAGACGAAGAAGAAATGACTTCCATCAACACTTCTGCCACGATGGATCCTTCAACCGTTTACGCCAAAGTCGGATATCGGAATGGTTCCGAAACCGGCAAATGGACTCATTATGACGATCTTAGCAAAGTGACTTCCATTGTCGGCATTAATTCTTCCTGGCAGGTTTATCTTAATGTCATCCCTGCTTGGCAAGAGAAAACCGTTACGGTCAAAAACGGGACTTACAACCATGAATTCAAATTAACGGCAGGCATCAATTATCTTGGTGATGTCTTAACTTCCAACGGAGGAAAATACACCTCAGGAAGAGACAATTATCAAGCTGGGGCGATCGTTGGACGTGGCCTTCCAACAGCAAGAGCCATGGGATTTGACGTTGACCCTGGCATGACTTTAGGATGGACGACGATTGAAGGATCACTAGACGGCCTTTGGGATGGTGTCGTAAGAGACAACATGACCCTTTATCCAATTAACGCCCCCGCCGCATAAGGAAAAAAGACGATGAAACAATATCAGATTGCATTGATTCCTGGCGATGGCATCGGCCCGGAAGTGGTTGCCGAAGGCGTGAAAGTGTTACGCAAAGTGGCTGCTTTAGATGGTTCTTTCGATTTTTCCTTTACCTCTTTTCCTTGGGGATGCGAATATTATCTTCAAACAGGAAAGATGATGGATGAAGATGGACTAGAAAAACTTCAGAAATTCGACGCTATTTATTTAGGAGCAGTAGGTTATCCGACCGTCCCTGACCATCTTTCTTTAAGGGAATTGTTATTGAAAATCCGCGTTGGTTTTGACGAATATGTTAACCTTCGCCCAGTCAAACTTTTACGTGGCGCCCCGTGCCCTTCGCAAGGGAAAGAGCCGAAAGACATCGATTTTATCGTTATCCGCGAGAATAGCGAAGGGGAATATGTCGGCTTAGGAGAATGGCATAACAAAGACCAAAAAGACGAATATGTGTTACAGACGGGAAAATTCTCTCGCAAAGGCTGTGAAAGAGTCATTCGATACGCTTTCGAATTGGCAAGAAAAGAGGGCAAACACCGCGTGACATCCATCACCAAAGGAAATGCTTTGAATTATTCGA
Organism: uncultured Erysipelotrichaceae bacterium; assembly: GCA_902794835.1. GTDB lineage: Bacteria > Bacillota_I > Bacilli_A > RFN20 > CAG-826 > UBA4951. The sequence continues at coordinate 811 of CADBIO010000084.1, read as the reverse complement.
TGGTCTTTTGGGATCAAATCTTCCATCAAATCGCCAAAGAGTATCCTGATATCGAAGCCAATCAATATATGGTTGATGCGGCGTCGATGTTATTCGTCCTTCACCCAGAACGTTTCGAAATTGTCGTTACGTCTAACTTATTCGGCGATATCTTGACGGATTTGGGAGCGGCTATCACCGGTGGCATGGGCTTAGCGGCAGGGGATAACCTTAATCCCGAACGTCGTTATCCAAGCATGTTTGAATCCATCCATGGATCGGCCCCTGATATCGCTGGCAAAGGCATCGCTAACCCGATCGCCCAAATATGGGCCGCCGCGTCGATGCTAAAGCACCTCGGTCATCCTGAATGGTATGAAAAAATCATTTCTTCTTTCGAAACGTTGCTTTGTGAGAAGAAAATATTGACCCCAGATTTGGGCGGAAATAGCAAAACGTCGGATGTTGGTGACGAGATTTGCCGCATCTTAGAACGGTAATAGGAGGAACTTCGAATATGAAGTATGCTGTAGTTGGAATATGTATTGTAGCAGTGGCAATCATTATTGTTTTGCTGATATATAGGGAAAAGAAAACAAATTTTCCCGAAGGTGAGAATAGCTCAGATTCGGGTAATGGTGAGATGATAGCAAAGCAAAACGGTGAATTATCTCAGCCAGAACAAAAACGCGATGAGCTTGTCATTCAGATGGAAATGATCCCTGCAAAAGCAATACCTGATGATAGTAAGCTGGTGGAGATAACTGATAGTAAAGTTCTGGCGTGTGTGAACAATCTTGTCACCGGATTGGCACAGGCTGGTATAGCAGGT
>CADBIO010000083.1 GCA_902794835.1 uncultured Erysipelotrichaceae bacterium | reverse complement strand
CACCAAAGAAGAAATCAAAGGCAACTCTTATGCGCTTTCATTAGAAGCGGGGGATGCTGCCTTAATCGAAATAACCAATTACCAAAAGGGAAGGAGATAAAACGATGAACAAATTTGCTTTTGGATTAACAATCATGGGCCTCGCTTTAGGCGTATCCAGCGCACATGCGATTTCTGGAATTATGGCTAACGCCGAGGGCGAAGTGACTGACAGCAGCACCAGCGAGGAAGCTCCTCTACCTGCATTCACCGAAGATTTTGAAAGCTATGAGATCGATGGCGGAGGAGCCCAATTGGGAACCAAATGGACCAACGCCTGGTTCCGACACAGCGGCGATTTCGATGAAGGGGCGTGCGACGATTCCCACTTCAGCATCCAAGCGGATCCTGCCGGGGGAGAAGGCAAAGTCCTTCATATTGATACCGCAACCAAAAATGAATCCTTCTTTTATCTCACCATCAAAGACCTTCAGGCCAAGAATTTCATCATCACCTATGACGTTTATTTTGAACCTTCTGCCAATACCCCATGGACAGGGATCAATTGCCGTAAGCCTGTCGATGGCAGATATAACGGCGTCACTAACGTCATGATGAACAGCCGTCTTTGGTCTAACGCCAATATTGGGCCAGATATGTATCGTTCTGTTGATGACTCTTTCGCTCCAGTTCAGATGACAGGATATGACGGAACAGGCAGCGCCTTAGGCTATAATGCCGCCGATTATCCGGAGGAAGGAGATAAAGTCGTTGAACGCTGGCTGCATATCAAATGTGAGGTGATTGACGAAAAATTCAAATATTCCATCAACGATCACCCTTTGGCCATGGCGACCATCAACAAGAAGTCTGCGTTAAACAAAGGGTTCATCTCTTTCGTCAGCTGCGTTTGCAAAGCCTATTACGACAACGTAGAAGTCACTGTCTTTGATGTCCCAGGAGAAGACGATTCTTTCTCTAGCGAAGAAGAAACGGCCCAAGCTCCAACCATGGAACAAACCGCCTATACCGTAAAAGAAGGCGAAGATTTGACAGTAAAAGTAAACACCTATGGTGAGAGAATCACTTCTCTTAAAATGGGGGCACACGAAGTTCTTCAGAAATATTTCGACCTTAACGGAGATACTTTAACGATCTCTAAAGAATATCTATCGACATTGGGTGAAGGAACATTTAATTTCGTGTTAACCACCAACGGAGGATCGGTTGGTTTCCGTGTCACGATTCAAAAAGAAGGACAAAGTCCTGCTTCTAGCGAAGGAGAGGGCGAAAAAACCGGCGGAAATGGTTGCGGCGGCGTAATTGCCGGAACCTTTGGCGCGGTCCTTGTTCTTGGAGGAATTGCTTCCGCATTGGCTATAAAGCGCAAAAAAGAACTATAATCCTAAGAAAAGGTTCTTATTAACGACATGGTCAAGTGCGAAGAAACAAAAATCTATTACGAACAAAACAACATCCGTGTGTCAAATCAGTTGAAAATCATCAATGAACTCAAAGATGGGCCACGGAGTATGACAGACCTTTCTGTCAAGTTGTCTCTTTCGTTTACGGCCATTTCCAAGATTGTCAACGAATTGAACCAAGCAGGCGTTGTTGTTTTAGAGAAAGTCTCAGCAAACGAGAAAAAAATCGGACGTAAGCCCGTCCTCGTCAAATTGAATGAAGACGTCGGTGTTTTATGTGCCATCGATCTGTCCCGTCAAAACGTCATGGTTTCTTTAGCCACGATCAACAACAAAATCCTCTGTGAGGAAGTTGTCACCCATCCTTTGTTGATTGACCGCGCTTGTTTTGAAAATATCATTACGACCATTCATCATCTTTTAAAGCATGAAAACGTCAAGGGGCGAAAATTATTGGGCATCTGCGTGGCTGCTCCAGGAATCATCGACAAAGAGACCGGTGATTTCATCTATGCGCCAAGGGTCGAAAATTATCAGCACTTCAACATGAGAACGTTCTTTGGTGACGCTTTTGGCGTGCCCGTGGATATCTTCAACGATGTCAATCTTGGCTGTATCGCCGAGATGAAGTTTGGCTGTATTCCTCCATTGGCAGAGAATGTTTATTTTGCTTATATTGATTCCATCACAGGCTCGGCGTTATTGCTCAACGGCAAACTCTACGTCGGCAGTCATGGCTCGGCAGGAGAGTTGCCAGACTATCATGTCAGCGACGGGGAAGAAAAACCAACAAATGGGCTTTTATATGGCATGTACAATGTTTTTGATTTATTGTCACAAGGCGTGAAAAAGGACCCGAATCATCCTCTTTATCATTCAGGCCAAATCATGTCCGTCGAAACCATTCGTGATCTTTATTATGCCGACGATCCTTTGGTAAGCCGAGTCTTGGATGAAATCGCCAGAAAAAACGCCATTCAGTTGTTGGCAACCGAGCAATTGTTAGATTTGGATTATATCGTAATTCAAGGATCCATCACGTCATTCGGTGAGAAATTCAAACGCAAGCTCATCTCTTATTATGACCACTACTCGGCCAGTTCCATCCAAGCCACAATCCTTTTTTCCAGTTTAAACAACGAAGCCAACCTCCTAGGTGCGGTTTACCAAGCCAACAATCTTTATTGGCTAAGAAGGTTTGGCGATATGACTGCCGAAAGGACAACGGTTTCAGATTATAACGTGCTCCAATTTTTCGGAAATCATATCTAGTATGCCCCAAATAGATTTT
>CADBIO010000082.1 GCA_902794835.1 uncultured Erysipelotrichaceae bacterium | reverse complement strand
GTCACGAGACGTTAACGTAGAATCTAAGTCTAAATCACCGATGATGTTCCGTAATGTCGTGGTGGATAAGGCTTGGATACCCGCTAAAGGATCGGCAACACCGTACGTATAGAGTTTTGGATCAGTGACATAGCAGAACACAACGGTATCAATTTGCATCGTGACGTTATCTTTCGTGATGACCGGTTGCGGTGGGAAGTCATAGATTTGTTCTTTTAAGGAAACTTTCTTCACGATGCGGTCAATAAATGGCGCCTTCATATGGATCCCGACATCCCAGGTGGCATGGTAAGCACCAAGCCGTTCTACGATGTAGTTCTCCGTTTGTCTTACGACTTTGATGCAGGAAAGCAACAAGATGAGCAAGAACAAAAAGAGGATGCAGAGGAAGACGATTAACACAACAATTCCTGGATTCGGATTCATATATAAACCTCCTATGAATGGATTTTCACCACGTAATGGTTCCCAATGAGATTCACGATTTCTACCCGACTTCCCTTAACGATGGTCTCATTATGTTCCGAGACACATTCCCAAGTTACCCCATGGTTCTTAATGATGCCGGGATGATCTTCTGTGATGGGTTCTAGCAAGAGAAACGTTTTTCCGATGGCTGCGTTAGCATTCAGCTTAGCCTTCTTGGCGCCCCGTAACTTATCGCGCCACAAGAAATATACCAATAAGAAGATGGCCAAGGAAACCACGAAAAAGACAATGATCGACACCCAAAATGGAACTTGAGGGAATAAGGCAACAATCAGTGCCACAAAAGCGCCGCCGGTAAACCAAATCGACACGAGACCGTCGGTACAAATCTCAATGATGAGCGACAACAAGAAGATGGCGCCCCAGATGATCAGCATGATGATGTAAGGGGTCATAGGTACGTCTATAGAATAGCACGAGCGCGGGCGTGACCAAAGTAAAAAGAGCGAAAAATATGTTAGAATCAGTGCCGATGAAAAATCACGAAACAACGCGCAATTATTATGCGGAAAGCCTGGCGACAATTGACGCTTTCCCGCCTGACAAGAAACCGCGGTTATTGTTACATGTCTGTTGTGGGCCATGCGCTTGTTATCCTTTGACGTTCCTCTGCGAACATTTTTCCGTCACGATCTATTACGGCAATTCCAATATTTATCCCGAAGCAGAATATGACCATCGTTTAGCGGAGTTAAAACGCCTGCTAGAATCCCTAAAACGTGACTATGGCTACACGATAGAACTTGTGATTCCTCCCTATGATCACAAAACCTATTGGGAAGACTTAAAGCCCTATGCTGCCTTGCCAGAAGGTGGATATCGTTGTCAACTTTGTTACCGAAAACGCATGGAAGATGCTTACACCTATGCGGATGCGCATGATTTTGATTACTTCACGACCGTCATGACCATATCGCCTCAGAAATCTTCTCCGATTCTAAATGCCATCGGAGCAGAACTCGAAACCCACCATAAAACCCCTTATTTTTATTCGGACTTCAAAAAGAAAGGTGGCATCGATAAAGGCGTTGCCATTCGAAAACAATACCAGCTATATTACCAGGATTACTGCGGTTGCGAAGCGAGCCTTGCTTCTCGGAAGAAACCCTGATCTCTCTTAGCTTAGATGGTTGCCTTATCTTATTTTGATTCATAAAATAGGGTTAACAGTTGCAAGATAAAACGATGAATTGCCATTTTTCTAAAATCGCCAGTTTATTGGCGGTTGCCGTTTCTATTCCTGCCGGTGCATGTACTATGGCAGCCGGCGAGCCCTCTCGTTTTCGTTCCGATGCATTTATCCAAAAATTAAAAGATTTGGAATCCTTTACGGACTCTATTTCCTTCAATGGCGTGGATACGGAAGGAAAAGATTTTTACGGATGCTTCAATCAAACGTCCGTTGATGGCTGGATGGTTGGAAGTAGTTCGTTTTTAACGGGATATGCCGTCCATTATGGGTATTCTTCGACTGCGGGTGTGTTGCAAACCTTGCCCGACACGGCGCAAGAAAAGGTGTACACCTGGCAATTGGATGCCTCCGCGATCAAGACGGCGGCGGATTTAATTCAGGAATGGAGCAAGGTGGCCAATTTCACTATCCGTTACACCGCGAATGACTACCTGCCTTTTATCAAAGAAAGGATTCTAGAGAAAAGATATAGCCTATGGCAAACTTCGGGAACCCAATTCCCTTGGATTTTTGTAAGATTTTCCTGGCAAGAGTGGACAGAGAATCTAGAGACAGTAGAGGCCTGGAAGGCACTTCTTGGAGATGAAAAGACCTATCATGAATGGGAAGAAAAAAGTAAAAGCAGAATCACCGCATCGGTGATATATACCAAAATCCCAGGGTCTGACGAACCTAAAATCCGCGCCGGTCTTGCCTTCGGAAACTTCGAATTCTATTACCATGAGGGCGACATTGAGTTTTCCTCCGATGGGGCCCCAGAATACATCGATATAGTGGGACGCTTATAAACCTCTAAACATCGCATTTTTATACATAATGTAATGAAATATGTCTCTTTTGTTTTGACTCTCTAGATATTAAACAAAACGGAAGGGATATTTTTATTTTTGCCCCTAAAAACGACTCAAAATAACACGTTTTCAGTCATTGTTTTCTCTTAAAAATTGTGCATGGTGCACAAAGTTTTTTCGCATTTTAAGGCCGGTTTTGAACCGAAAACCGCAAACGGCGCTGATTTTGCCAAAAGTGCGGATAAACACGGAACTATTGGTGAACAAAAGTCGTTGACATCACCCGCGCACAAGCGCATAATCTAACTCGCTGGCGTGAGCGTGGAAGTGCGATGTTGCTGACACACCGTGAGGCGTTGTCATGCACACGGCTTAGTCAGGGA
>CADBIO010000081.1 GCA_902794835.1 uncultured Erysipelotrichaceae bacterium | reverse complement strand
CAAAAAATGAAAAAATCCTTGCCGAACGCCTTCAATGTGACTTCCTTATCGGAAAGCACCATAAACGCGACTTTCGGCTCATTGTGGTTTTTCCCGATGCCGTCGTGGAAGGTGTCGCCGTCCACATTCTGAAAGACCTCAAAACGGTCTTCGCCTTTCCCTTTGAGGGTCAGTAGCCCATTATCATCGCCGTCGCCGTAGCCACGACGCCAAATCTCTTTTGCAAGAATTCCGGAAAGTCTTCCTCGTAAATCGTCATCAAGCGTTTCGCTTCTTTCTCGCCAACTCTTGTCACTAAGTTCTTTTCGACTTGTTTCTTGAAGCTCTCTAAATTCATCGTTGTCTCCGTTTTTTATTATATCACCATCCGATTTCTTTGGCTGAATGGAGAATCTACTGTTTTTGCTCTCTTTGGATGGCAAAAGGTTGTAGATGTTTTTGATTCTGTTTGGCACGAAGGAACAGAATTGGTTCATGCCTTTGAAATGATAGCGAATCATGCCGTCGTGGCCGGTAATTCCGATACAACGGTGCGTAAAAAACGGGCCGTCATGAATGAAAGGCCAGATGAAGCAGACACCCCCAATGGTCTATCGATGATGGCTTTCTTGTTGCTTGTTTGAGTTACTTTATCATGAAAAACGATTAGAATTAGGGTTAGAGGTTCGATTTATGAAAGAAAAGAAATTGGGAGCACGCTTCTGGTTTGCCATCCTTTTGGTTGGCGTTATCGGCCAATTGGCGTGGGCCATCGAAAACAATTACATCAACCTTTGGGTCTATTCGCAAACGCAAAACACCGATTCAATTACTCTGATGACAGTGACTTCCGCACTGGCGGCGACTCTAGCGACTTTCTTTATCGGGTTACTTTCCGATCGGGTGGGTAAGCGCAAAATCTTCATCAATGTCTGCTATATCATTTGGGGCGTCACGGTCTTTGCCTTTGGCTTATTTAGTTATCACAACATGCTAAATCTCACCAAAGATCAAGCAACGGCGATCCTGCTGGTCGGTGTTTTCATGACGGCGATGGATATCGTGATGACTTTCTTTGGCTCCTCGGGAAACGATGCCGCCTTCAACGCCTGGCTTACCGAACACACCGAAACTCATAACCGCGGGAAAGTGGAGTCCGTGGTTTCTATCCTCCCTTTGTTTGCCAACGTTTTGATGCTGGGGATTGGTATTCCATTCCATATCGGAGCTGTTCCCGATGAGTTCTTAAAAGGGCAAATTGAGGCAGGCGTGTATCCAGATTCACAAGCGGGATTGGCTCATGGCTGGTTCTATTATTTCTTAGTTTGTGGCTTGATCGTCACCTTGGTTGGGGTCATATCGATTTGGCTTCTCCCGAAAGACAATTGTGTCCCCAATCGTGAATCCTCCTATGGAAGGAAATTAATTTATGGTTTCCGTCCCAGCGTCATCAAAGAAAACAAGGAATTTTATCTTCTGTTGGTGACCTTCTTCTGCTTCAATTCAGCCGTCAATTCCTTTATGCCATATTATTTGGTCTATTTTCAGAACCCAGTCGAGAATTATGGCGCTGGATTTGGCTCCGGGATCGATTTTTACGTCGCTTTTGCCATCATCCTCATCGTCTCCTCGCTGCTCACCGTCTTAATGGGCATCTTCTTGATGAATCGGATCAACCGTACCTTGCTTTTCTTCGTCGGCTTAGGAGTAGGATCCATCGGGGCCTTAGGCGCTTTCTTGGTGGGAAGCTTTGCCCTCAATCGTCCTTTGATGGTCACATTGGGAACGGCTTTGATTTTAGGCTATTTGATCTGCACCGCCGTCCTTGGGGCGGGCATTCGTGATAAAACGCCTGAGCGGGATGTTGGCCTGTTCCAAGGGGTGAGAATGATCTTCGTCGTCCTTTTGCCGATGGTCACGGGGCCACTGATTTCCCAGGCTTTATTTCCTACCGCAGAATTCGACCCAAATAACCCCACTTTGGCTGGAAAACAGCCTTCTCCGGTGATGTTCTTGGTCACTTTGGGTTTCTTCCTTCTTTCTGCCGTGCCGATGCTTTTCTTACGACAGGTGCAAAAGAAAAACCCTCCTGAGGTCAAAGAATGAAGAAAATCCTTCTTGCCACCCATAACGAAAACAAACTCCGGGAATATCAAGAAATCCTTGCCCCATTAGGCTATGAGGTCTATGGCGATAAAGATTTTGGCATTTCTTATGATCCGGAAGAAAATGGCACCACTTATGCAGAAAATGCCTATATCAAAGCAAAAGCCTTGCGGAAATTGGTCAATATGCCCGTGATCGCCGATGATTCAGGCATTGAGATTAAAGCCTTGGGTGAGCATTTCCCCGGCATCCATACTTCCCGATATGCTTCCTCCATTTCTTCCGATTACCGAGTGGTCGGTCAACACATCATCGATTTGCTGAAAGACGCTTCAGACCGCTCGGCGGAATATCATTGTTGTATCTGCCTTTTGGAAGAGGAAGATGCCACGCCTCTTTATTTTGAAGGCGTTTGCCGGGGACATATTCTCGAAAAGATCGGAGGATATCATGGTTTTGGCTATGACCCGATTTTCCATTATGACGAAGGGAATTTAGATTTTGGCGATTGCAGCGAGGAAGAAAAAAACGCCATCTCCCATCGAAGCAGAGCGTTACAAAAATTATTGCATTATTTAGCCTTACGCCAAGGTCAATAACATTCCGAGAACGAGGAGAGCCTGGGCGGCCAAATAAGTCGACATGATGATCAGTTCGCGTTTTTTGATCTTTTTTCGATATAGCGTGTAGGCATTGAACATATCGCTCACATAATAAAGGGCAGCACCAAAAAGAACCATCACAAGGAAAATAGAATAGCCGAAACATAAAGCCAGGACGGTGCTGGAAAAAAGACAAAGAAGAACGGCTTGGTAGCAGGACCCTAGGATGGTCAGCTTCCAATCGCGTTT
>CADBIO010000080.1 GCA_902794835.1 uncultured Erysipelotrichaceae bacterium | reverse complement strand
AAAAAAGGCCTACAAAGAGGCCTGAATAGAAAGCGATTAACGGATATAAGCCCGATAGGAAGTGACATCCGGAACGACATCACCATCGATTTGGAGGGCGGTGGGTCGATCGAAAGTGACTTCGATAAGCTTTCCTTGGACGGTGTAGACGGCTTTCTTTTTCTTCACGTGGGTGCCTTTGAAAAGGGATGGGAATAAAAGAAGGGTCCCCAATTTTCCTCTGCCATGAATGACAACGCAGCTAAGGAGGTTAGAACCTCTCTCTTGCTCTGGGGCAACCATCATCCCGCCACCGTAATATTTGCCATTCATTGCCGCGGAAATGTAGGTCTTCTTGAAAGTTTTGATTTCTCCGTTGTCAACTCTCACCGTCGCTAATGGAGGGACGAAACTCTTCATTAAAAGATGGATCGTGATCTTTGAATAATCAATGTTAGTTTCGCCAGCTTCTTTCATCTCATCGGCTTTTTTGCAACATTCGCCATCGATGCCAAAACCGATGCCGTTGATGAAGCGATAAGTCTTGCCTTTGACTTCGATGACGGGAAGATTCCTCAAGAATTCATTCAATTTGACTAATTTGGTTTTCGGATCTTGGCTGCCCCTCACATCATTAAGGAAATCATTTCCCGTGCCGGAAGGATAAAGATAGAAATCGCAGGGCAATTCTTCATCTACCGGAAGATGGTTGATTTGATAATTCAATGTTCCATCTCCCCCGAGAAGGATGATTCTATCTTCTGGTTGAACGTTTTTGAGGAATTCATCCCAGACGAGTTCCAACAAAGAGCGGGCTTCCACTTCTCCCCCTAATGAGGCTTTCAGTTCTTCGACGAGAGAAGGAATCTTCTCCTGGTCCTTGCCTGCATCGGCAAGTGGGTTGTAAAACAAATAATTCATGTTTCTACCTCCTTATGGTTGTCTTTAATAAACTGTTTCAAGATCCTCTAAGATCGCAGCACGAGCGCGGGCGGAAATATCCGAAGGGCGCTTATCCACATATTCTTCTGGCTGAATGACATCAACCACATCAATGCTAACGCAAGTGTGTCTCCAAGGAGAACGTTTTTTGATTTCTTTGGTATGTTTCAAACAAATGACAACCGTTGGGACTTTGGCCCAAATGGCCATGGAAAAAGAGCCGGGATGGAAATCAAGCAAGACGGCATCGGTTTTGTTACGGGTGCCTTCAGGGCAAATTCCCACACAGCATTGATTTTCCTGAATGTAACGAACGCCTTTTTGCAAGGATTTCATGCCTTCGATAGGATTGGTGCGGTTAATCGGAATAAAGCCGGCGTGGTGAATAAAAGGACCGGCGATAGGAAAACTCATGTTTTCTGGTTTAGAAATCCAAGCCATCGGTTGGTTTCTTCTTCGCAAAGCGGCAATCAAAATCATTTGATCAAAATTCGAAAGGTGGTTGCAGACCAAAACGAAATGATGGTCTTTTGGCATTTTTTGAAGCCCGTGCCAACGGAAGCTGACATTGACCACGCGCAGAAAAGTCGCATCGGTAACATAGATGACGTGATAATAAAAACGGCTGAAATTCGGTCGTTCTTCTTTGGTTTTTAAGCAAGCGCCCCAGATAAACAAGAACAACACCCAAAGCCCAAAGAAAAGAAGGAAGGCCACAGGCACCACAAGAATGCCAACCCAGAAGAAGGTCCAATTGGTGGCAAGGCAAGTATAATAGCCAGACACTGACCCTGCACCTAAAGCAAGGAGCCAGAGAATAATTTCTAAAGAGTTCATCGCCAAAATATTTTAATAGTCCGTTTCTTTAGTGACAAGCACTGAAAAACGCGATTTGGTGCTAACGGTCCGACAAAAGTTTAAAATGAAATCATGAACGAAGATTATTTGATTGACTTTCTTTCTCAGTACAACGGCTTTGAGAAAGACTACAAGATGTTGCCCAAAGAAGAAATCATCCGCGCTTTGATGAATATCACGATGCCAAACGATCTTTCGGAGGAATTCTATGAAAAACAGGATGAATATCTCCAAGATCTTTTGTCTCGTTTTGTTTTAGAAGATGCCAGAAAGCTGAAATACGACCATCAGATTTGCCTATGGAAAGGCGATATCACGAAAATCAAAGCCGATGCCATCGTCAACGCCTGCAATGAACAGATGCTTGGCTGTTTTATTCCGATGCATAAATGTATCGACAACGCGATTCATTCTTTCGCCGGTCTGCAAGTAAGGCGTGACATGATGCGGATTATGGCTGCGCAAGGCCACCCAGAGCCGAATGGTCAGGTCAAAGTCACGAAGGGATACAACCTTCCTGCCAAATATATCTTCCATACGGTAGGTCCAGTTACGAATGGCGTTCCTACAAAAGAAAACGTGGACGATTTGTCGCACTGCTATCTCTCTTGTTTAAAACAAGCCGATGAGATGGGCCTAAAAAACATCGTCTTTTGTTCAATCGCCACTGGCGTCTACGCTTTTCCCATTGAGTCGGCATCCTTGCTTGCCCTCCAAACCACGATGCTTTACCTCAAAACCACAAAAAGCAGACTGAGAGTTGTCTTTGATCTTTATAGCGACAAGGATTTTGAGACTTACCAAAAGACCTGGAAACAGCTTCTCTCTTCAAAATAGTCACAAAGGTGACGGGCCCCTTAGGGCCAATTTGACTTACGAAGGTAAGTGGCTTATCATAAAGGTGTGCTTAGCCACCCAGTTCCTAGCGGTCTGAGTGGTTTTTTCTAAGCTCAGCCAGTATTAATAAAACCAGCACTAGAGCAAGAATAGTCTGCTCCATTTTCCCTCCTTTCTGCCTTACTGGCGCAAAAGGAAGCCCGCCGAAGGTGACGTTCTCCATGGACCGCCTCCCTTCACTTTTTAAAAGGCGGGCTTCTGGGAAAAACGGCTCTCATTTCTTTAGACACTGGATAAAAAACGTCTAAAACGACCGATTTAATCGAGAATTTAAAAAGTAACAATTTTAATAAGGGGCTTAGCCACCCAGGTTAGCGATCTGAGTGGTTTTTTTCTTATTCAACATGTCTTAAAAGACAAATTGCTGTTTTTTATAATTAACAAGGAGAAAAGAAATTGATAGTCTATTTAGCGCGACAGAAAGAAAACCATGCCTAGCAAGAAAAAGAGAAT
>CADBIO010000079.1 GCA_902794835.1 uncultured Erysipelotrichaceae bacterium | reverse complement strand
ATTCATTATTACGACAATGATTTTGAACACGATAAATTCGACCTTTCCACGCCTGCCCACCCGAACCATGGCCGCCTTAACCGTGATGAAAATCATTTCCGGCAAACCATCCCGACGATCAAGAAATCCCTGGAAGGATTAGGAATCTCCCAGCTCCCTGTCTATTTAACGGAATGGAACCTTACTGTTTCTCATCGAAATTTACTAAACGACACGGTTTTCAAATCTTGCTATCTGGCGAAAAACGTGCTGGAAAATTACGATGCCTTCCAAAGCTTCGGCTATTGGGTTTTAAGCGATTTTATTGAGGAGACTCAACCAAGCGAAGACGAATTTCATGGGGGATTAGGCCTTTATACGATTCATGGGATTAAAAAACCGCATTACTTCACTTTCCTATTCCTCAACCAACTGGGAATGGAACTTATCGCCCAGGGAGATGGATATTTCATTACCAAAAACGGCGAGGAAATCGTCATGATCCTCTACAATTACCAGCATTTCAATTATCTTTACGCGACAGGGGAGACGTTTGATATGACGTTTACCAAACGTTACACGCCGTTCTCAAAATTAGGCGGGAAAAGAATCGATCTGACGTTGAAAGGATTTTCCTCTGATTGTTTGGTCAAGGAAAGCATTGTCAACCAACACCACGGGTCTGCTTTCGATGAATGGGTCGCCATGGGTGCCCAGAAATTAGATGAAGAAGGGTTGGATTATCTAAAACATGTCGCCTACCCAAAGGAACAGCGAAGCGTAATAAAAATAGAAGATGGGAAATTACCTCTTTCTTTCTACCTCCAACCCCTTGAAGTGAGATTGATTAGGATTAAAGAAACCAAGTAAAAACCATCTTATAGCATCGTTGTTATTTGACGTCCAATGTCCCTAAAATACCATTTTTGCTAAGTATCAATTCATTTTGATTCGTCACTTTTTTCTCGTTTCTGATGATATTGTCGAAATGAATATTTCCTAATTTACCTTTTGCGGCAGCATTGTTTAAACGGATTGCGTTGTTATTAGGAATAGCGATGTGGGAGAAAGTGATATCGTTGATCGTTCCTGAGTTCGATTCTTCCGCTAAGGTTAAATTGATCGGATAAAAAGAACAGGAGTTGATGGATACATTCTCGAAACGAATGCCCGATATTGTTGAATTTCCGGCGACAATGACGACCAACGCCCCTAAGGCATCCATCCAATCCGCAGGCGCATTAACGACTTTGATATTGGAGAATGTCACGTTTTTGATGTCTCGCGCTGTTTCATGAATAATCCCAAATCCTCGGCATTTGTCTGGCCAGCCTACACAACGTTCAAAGCGAATATTCTGAACAACGTTAGAAAGATTAGAATCCATCGTTTTGACTTCAAAAAGGTCATCGCCGCTTCGAGCAAAACAATCAGAAATGGTGACATCATTAGAATCGACGACGGCAAAGCCATCTGAATTTTGTCGATATCCGAAGATGGCACAATTGGAAACAGACGAATTGTCGCAATGCATCAGATGCATGGTCCATTCTGGGCTATTATTGAGAATAAAGCCATCGAAGTCCAAGTGGGAGCATCCTTCGAAATAAGCCCCCAATCTCATATGCCAATCCAGTTTTGTCAAATCGATGAATGCGTGGCCATGGATTTTGATGTTATGGGCGTTTTTCGCGTATAAGAGAGCTTGATAGCGAGTCATCCCCGCCCAATCTGGATTTAACAAAGGAGTTTCGGAAGAGCCATTCGCATTTTTGGCTTCAATCTGAGCCCCATCCTCGAAATAAATCATCGTGTTGGAACAGAGTTCAATACGATCGATCCGGTGAACTCCTTTTTTGAAAACCATGGCAGTTTTTTCTTGATTGAATCGAATCGTTCCATGATCCCCGGGCTTTTTCTCGACGAGGGAATAGCCTTGAGGGCACACGAAAGATTCATGTTCATAGGCAAAAATCGTTAACGCCTCGTCGATTTTCCCGTTGACTAGGATCGTATAGTTGCCAGGCTTTAGGATGGAAAAGGATATTTTTCCATCCGAAACGGTAGGATTAATTTCTTCTGTTCCGATGATTTTCGCGCTTCGCAGTGTTTTTCCATTTTTCGAAGAAATATCAAGGGTTAAAGGGTATTCCGTCCGATCCGCATTGAATAAAGTAAAAGAATGAGCCCCATAAGTGGTTCTTGTTGCAAAAACGGAGGCAACTCCCTTTTGGGAACGAACCGAATAATAAGGGGAGATGATCAAACCATTATCATGGGCAGAGTTGACCCAATTCCCCGAGCTATCTTTGATATCTGTCGTGTTATATGCGGTAAGAGCCGCGCCACTGATGGCGGCTGCGCCTGCAAAAGGGATTGAAACCATATAAGGGTCCTCCTTGGGACTAGAACTGGTGCTGGTATCTTGACTAATCGAGATCATTTCCGAACTGAAAGAAGATTCGCTCTCTTCCGATGAAGAAGGGGGAGTGTCACTTTTCGTAGATTCAGAAATGGATTCTTCGGAAATTGATATGTGACGTTGCCCTGTCCCACAACTGCATAGAAGCGTTGATGTAATAGCAAAAAGAAATAACAAGCGTTTCATCCTAAATCCTCGATATGATAGAGGGCAGTTGATAAGCCATCCACTGAAGGAGCAGGAAAAGGCAAACCTCTCCTTAACTCATCTCCGCCACAAAGATATGATTCCCCATCATGGATAGAAACCCGATAATGGTGCTCTTCATTGAATTGGGGAAGTAAAAAAGTTCGGCATTCTCTTTTGCCAGCATTGGCAAGTAATAACATCGCTTCCTTGTCCTTTTGAATCAGCCAGCCTTTCTTTTGATGGTTTAATGGATCGCTTAAAAGGTGGTAGTCGCCTTGAAGGATTAATTTCCGGTGCCTTTTGTAATAAGCGATATTTTCTTTTAAATAAGCCAGCTCGTTCGAATCAAGCTTGTTGAGATTTGTTTCTACCCCAAAGGATGCCATCATCGCTACTTCGAATCTTGTTTTATAGGAGAATTCTCGTTTCGTCCAATCATTGGGAGAAGCAGAATAATGCGCAGAAATGCTTGAAATTGGATAACCGAGGGAGGTTCCTTCCTGAATCAGAAGGCGATCAAGAGGATCGGTGTTGTCACTTGCCCAGATGGAAAGGACATAGCTTCGCCACGCGCTGCATCGAGAGCAAAAACTCCGTCAAGACCGTGAGCGTCATCCTCGGGCATTCCAACATCACCACGACGATGAACGTCTAC
>CADBIO010000078.1 GCA_902794835.1 uncultured Erysipelotrichaceae bacterium | reverse complement strand
GACCATACTATAATGTTGTCGGTAAGAAATTACCGATACATCGAAAGGAGAAGAGTTATGGCAGAAGAAAAGAAAGAATTAACTCCTCAAGAAGCCGCCCAAGCAGAAGTGAATGACTTGGTGAATAAAGGCTTAAAAGCATTAGACGAATTCGCATCCTACGATCAAGAGAAGATCGACTACATCGTTGCTAAGATGTCCGTCGCTGGGCTAGACCACCACGGAATATTGGCAAGAAAGGCGATCGAAGAAACCCATAGAGGCTGTTTCGAAGACAAAGCGACGAAGAATCTCTTTGCCTGCGAATATGTCGTGAATCATATGAGACACGCTAAAACGGTTGGCATCATCTCTTCGGATCCAGTTACTGGCATCACCGAGATTGCAGAACCAGTTGGTGTTATTGCTGGTATCACTCCAGTGACCAACCCAACCTCAACCGTCATCTTTAAATCCTTAATTAGCATTAAAACACGTAACCCGATTATTTTCGCCTTCCATCCAAACGCTCAGCAATGTTCCAAAGCTGCCGCCATTGTGATGAGAGATGCCGCTGTTGCCGCAGGGGCGCCAGAAAATTGCATCCAGTGGATCGAGCATCCATCGATGGATGCCACAACCGCCTTAATGCAACACCCAGGCATTGCCACCATCTTAGCTACGGGAGGCAATGCGATGGTCAAAGCGGCTTATAGCTGCGGCAAACCAGCCTTAGGCGTTGGAGCAGGCAATGTCCCTTGCTATATTTCCAAAGATTGTGATCAAGACCAAGCCGTCAATGATGTCGTTTTATCCAAATCCTTTGATAACGGCATGATCTGCGCTTCCGAATCCGCCGTCTTCATCGACAAGGAAATCTATGCCGAGATGAAGAAGAAATTCCAACGCTTCCACGTTTATTTCGCTTCTCCAGAAGAGAAAAAGAAGTTGGAGAAATTCATGTTCGGCTTCACCTCTGATGATAAGAATGTTGCTCAAGCAAGACTCAATAGCGCCGTTGCCGGTATGTCTGCCCAATGGATTGCGGAAAAATCTGGCTTCTCTATCCCGAAAGATATCACCATCATTGCCGTGGAATGCAAGGAGGTCGGCCCTAATGAGCCAATGTCGAGAGAAAAACTTTCGCCAGTCCTCGCCTTCTATCAGGTGAAAGACAGCAAAGAAGGCTTCCGTTTAAGCGAAGAAATGCTGGAATTCGGCGGTTTAGGCCATTCTGCTGCCATTCATTGCAAAACTCAAGAGATGGCAGATGAATTCGGCGATAAGCTCAAAGCCATCCGTGTCATCTGGAATTCTCCTTCTACCTTTGGTGGCATCGGCAATGTCTATAATTCATTCGTCCCATCCTTGACCTTAGGATGCGGTTCTTATGGGCACAATTCCGTTGCTGGCAACGTCAGCGCCGTCAATTTGCTCAATATCAAGAAAGTCGGTAAAAGGAGAAACACCATGCAATGGTTCAAAGTCCCACAAAAGATTTATTTCGAACGTAATTCGATCCAATATCTACGTTCTGCCAAAGACGTCGGGAAAGTCTTCATCGTCACCGACCATTCGATGGTCCAATTAGGTTTCTTGAACAAGATCATCGATGAACTCGATCAAAGAAGAAACCCGGTGACTTATCAATTGTTCGCTGATGTCGAGCCAGATCCAGATATCACCACCATCAAACGCGGCGTGGAACTGATGAGACAATTCCAGCCAGACACCATCATCGCCTTAGGCGGTGGCTCTTCGATGGATGCCGCGAAAGGGATGTGGATCTTCTATGAACACCCAGAAGTCAATTTCGATGACCTCAAACAGAAATTCATGGATATCCGCAAACGTGCCTTCAAATATCCAGAACTCGGCCGTAAGAGCAGGCTTATCGCCATCCCAACCACCTCAGGCACCGGTTCTGAAGTGTCTCCCTTCGCCGTCATCTCCGATAAGGCCAATGGCAAGAAATATCCTTTGACGGACTATTCTTTGACCCCATCGATCGCCATCGTTGATCCAGAATTCACCACCAATCTCCCAGCCAGAGCGACTGCCGAAACCGGCATGGACGTCTTAACTCACGCGATTGAAGCCTATACTTCGGTCATGGCTTCCGATTATACCGACGGCCTTTGCTTGCAAGCCATTCAATTGGTCTTCCAATATCTTGCCCGTGCCGTCAAAGATGGCAAGAACGACCTTGTTGCCCGTGAGAAGATGCATAATGCCGCAACGATTGCCGGCATGGCTTTCTCCAATAGCTTCTTAGGCTTAGTCCACAGCTTAGCCCATAAAGTCGGTGGGGAATTCCATACGGTCCATGGCAGAACCTGCGCCATCCTTCTCCCTCATGTCATCCGTTATAATGGCCAAGCCCCGACCAAACTCTCCGTCTGGCCGAAATACGAAGAATACAACTGCGATCAGAAATATCTCAACATCTGCCGCGTCGTTGGCATTGAGGCCAAAAACAAAGAAGAAGCGGCCACCAAACTCTCTAACGCCATCATCGATTTGATGAGAGAGATTGGCATCGACCCGAATTTCCAATCGATCATTCCTGATGAAGAAGATTACGAAAAGAGACTCGAAGAGATTGCCTATCTCGCCTATGAAGATCAATGCACGCCAGCCAACCCTCGCGTCCCATTGATCCCTGATATGGTTCAGATTCTCAAAGACGCTTATAAAGGAAACTAATCTTCCGAATTAAGGCTACGCAAGAGCGCGTAGCCTTTTTGCCATAAGAAAGATAAAGACCGAAGGAATTTATGAGAGAATAAGCATTTCAGTATGCTCTTTTAAAAGAAAGTATTTATATTATCTAAGGATAAAGAAAAAGGAGAATCGAAATGAAAGATTTAACCTTGCTGGACGTGATTGGCAACACTCCTTTGGTGAGATTGAAAAACATTGAAGAAGAGTTCCATCTTTCCGCCAAACTCTATGCCAAATTAGAACGTTGTAATCCTACGGGATCCATTAAAGACAGGGCAGCCAAAGGAATGATCCTTGAAGCCCAAAAAGAAGGGAAAATCAACGATAAGACTTTAATCATTGAGCCAACTTCTGGGAATACGGGGATTGGGCTTGCCGCCATCTGCGCGTCTTTGGGTTTGAAATTAATCCTATTCATGCCTTCGAATTGCTCCTTAGAACGATTGAAGATCATGCGCGCTTATGGAGCAGAGTGCCGTCTCATCGAAGAAGGCGGGATGGAAGGTTGCATCAAAGCCGCCAACGCCTTGGCCCAAGAAAACCCCAATTCTTTTATCCC
>CADBIO010000077.1 GCA_902794835.1 uncultured Erysipelotrichaceae bacterium | reverse complement strand
AACCGCCATTCCATCTGCCTCGAAGGGAGGCGTATTCTCCTGGGCCGGTGCAATAAGGGGCATTCAAATCGCCAGAGAACCAATTCAAAACGATTTCTTTGCCACAGAATTCAGAAGCCGGATCGCTGATGTAAAAGCTTTGGGAGGCATAAGTGTCAGGACCGAAATCCAACGGTTTCAAAGGCATTTCTTCCAAAGAATAGGTCGAAATATCCACGCCGTCTTCATCCTTAAAGACGATATTGCCACTCGTATCATCATAGGAAAGAGTGCCCAACAAATAAGTTCTTGATTTGTTGCTTAGATAAGCACGCTCAGCGCCATGCTCATCTTGCAAGATTCCCACGCCAATGCATTCTGGGGTAGGAAGAGCAAAAGAACCTGCGATGGACCAGTCCAAAAGATTCGTTGATTTTAAGAACCAGCCTTTATTCAGGGCATAGCTGCTTAAGGTCATCCCCCACATTGTGACGGTATCCCCTTCTTTGAGAAGAGGGAATACTTTCGGATCTCTCCAGTCAATCTTGTTGGTATATCCAGTCAAAGTTTGAGGGATTCGATGCCGTTTTGTCCAGGTCAAGCCCTCATCGTCGCTAGAAATGACGACTTGATCTTGCAACCCTCCATCACGGGTGTAGATGGCCAGCATCCCGTTGCCACCGCCATTTGGGAACCAATTCAATGCGTCGATATCCGAACTCATGCCTTTATAATAGGCAATCGCGCAACCCGACCACATATAAGCGTCCCCAGGGCCAAATCCCATGCCTTCTTTTTCCGGGAAAAGGCAGATTGGGAGGAATTCGAAATGAATGAGGTCTCTGCTTCTAGCGTGACCCCAAAACATCGGCCCCCAGAGCAAACCAAACGGGTTGGTTTGATAATAGACATGATAATATCCGTTGTAATAACACAGGGCGTTTGGATCATTGGTCCATTTGGAGAATGGCGAAAGATGGAATTGGTTGCGATATGGCTCGCTGAAATAAGAATAATCGCTCTTTCCGATTTCGATGTTTTCCAAATAGACGTCGGAATTGAAGCAATTCATGCCTAGATATCCGCCTTCATAAAGGTAGGATTCTCCGTAAGAATTCAAATCAATCGTCTTATCGATTCCAAACCGCTTGATCCCTTCGACGAAGAATTCAGCATAGGCGTGCGCATCTTCCACGGTAAGGACCACTTTGAGATTCACGTTTTCTAAGGTAGCAACCATCGGTTTGACCATGTCTGCTTCACCATTGGTCATCTTGTCATTGCCAATGAAATAATCGCTTTCCAGTTCGGTTGGAATGTATCCTCCGGCGCCATTGGAGGCGAAATAAAGCAATTTGATTCTGTTTTCTACGCGGTCCATGTTGACGACGTAGTAACGTTCTCCTTCTTTCGAACCGAAAGCTAAGCCACCGGCTTGGCCGTTTCGGAAATGAAGGTCAGCAGTATAAACAAAACTATCATTGGCATCGAATTGTTTGTCTAGCAAAGCGAAATTATCGCCAGAATCGGACAAAGAAAGCTCGGCTTCTGCTTTGGTCTCATAGGCTTCTTTGCTCACATAGGAGGCGAGGCTTCCTAACAATGCCGCGGAAGCGCATAACAAGAGGGTTTTTCTCATTCGTTTTCCTCCTTATATTGATAAATCGAATCACCAGTGTTTTTATCGAATAAATGAATATTAGCCGGCTCAAAGGAGATGTTGATCTTGTCTCCTGGCTTCAGGCTGGAACGGGATTGGACGGTGATGTTGAATTCATCGTCGCTTCCCTCCAATTTACAGAGAATGTTGGTGCTATTGCCGAGAATTTCGGCGAAGGAAACGACGGCTGGAATGCCATCTTCCCCGATGGCAATGTGTTCGCCTCTCACACCAAGAACGGCTTCTTTCTCATTGCCGGAAATGTATTCTTCTTGAATTGGCTTCAATGTTGAAAGAGGGAAAGAAATTTGATTTCCGTTTGGCAAGGAAATTTGGATGTTTTCAGCATCTGAATTGAGTTTGACATCGAAGAAATTCATTTGCGGAGTGCCGATAAATCCGGCCACGAAAAGATTAGCAGGATTGTCGTAGATGTTGCTTGGGGTGTCCACTTGCTGGATGACGCCATCTTTCATAACGACAATACGATCGCCCATGGTCATGGCTTCGATTTGGTCATGTGTGACATAAACGAATGTCGTTTGGACTTTCTTATGAAGTTTGACGATTTCGTTCCGCATAGAAGCCCTTAACTTGGCATCCAAATTGGACAACGGTTCATCCAATAAGAAAACCTTTGGGTCTCTGACTAGCGCCCTTCCTAAGGCGACACGCTGTCTTTGACCACCGCTCATCTCGCTCGGTTTGCGATCTAACAAATGGGTGATATCCAAAACTTCGGCAGCGGATTTGACTTTCTCGTCGATTTCTTCTTTGGAATAATGGACCGCCTTCATCACAGGCGTATCTTTTTTGGACTTGATTTCCGCGATCTGCTTATTTAATGCCTCTACTTCATCGGGACTTTGGGATTTCTTGACCTGGAGTTGTAATTCTTTGACTTTTTCTTTGTCGTAATCGTAGACCACTTCCCCTTTTCTCAAGAGAGGCTTTTTGATTTTTCTTAGCTTCAATCCATATGACATGTTCTGGTAACTGGTCATATGTGGGTAGAGGGCGTAGTTTTGGAAAACCATGGCGATATCGCGTTTGGAAGCGTCTACGTTGTTCGAAAGATTGCCATCAATATAAAGCTCGCCGGCAGAGATGTCTTCTAAGCCTGCGATCATTCTTAAGGTTGTCGATTTGCCACACCCGGAAGGGCCGACTAAAACGATGAATTCTCCGTCATGGATTTCGAGATTGAAATCTTTGACGGCGAAAGGACTCAACTGTTGTTCTTTCTCTTTTTTGTCTTCTTTTTTGGAATGAGGGTAAGCTTTGTAGATGTGCCGAAGCAAGATTGATGCCATATGATTTTCCTTATGATGGAAACGTTTCCATTTATATTTTCCACCGACAAGAATTAATCGTCAATCTTTTTAACATTTATTTCCAATTGGGATGCGATAGAGACAAAGAAAAACATCGCGGATTCAAAGCACATAGAATGATTCTTATTAGAATTGGGAACCGGCTTTGCTTATGTTGGTAAAGAAATCCGTCTATTGCTTGGATATACAGAAATGTATTGTGATTTGTTATTTTACAACATCAAATCGCATTGATCTTTGACAAGTTCAAATATTATTTAAATCAGTGATTCCAGGAAAAACAGGAGATATGAAACAATG
>CADBIO010000076.1 GCA_902794835.1 uncultured Erysipelotrichaceae bacterium | reverse complement strand
ATCGTGGGATAGTGGTAGTCAGGCGCGACAGAATAATCGAGCCAGAAGCAATTGAATCCTTCTCTCGCGAAAGCCAAGCAAACGGGATTGGCCTCTCTTTGGGACACAAATATATATGCGCCGCCGGAATCACCAACATCATCGGATGCAATCGTTTGGGACACATCTCGGCATCGTCTAAATCATGATCGAAAAAAATGCCATGCAAGATGCCACGTGCTTTCTTGCCAGGGAGTGACAATATTTATGTGTAATTGATGATTCGGTGCCTTTGTTTGCCTTTAAATTGTAAATCAAAGTTCGCAAAAGAAAACGTTTATTCTAGTGAAGAATCATGAGGAAATCGTCTTTTATCTTATAAACAGCAATCGCCGGCATAAGCTTTCTTTGCTTCTTCTTTTTGAAATGTCGACATCATGTACGAACTCATAATGCGCTTCCTCCCCGACCTGAGAAAAATGAATCAAATTAAATTCGCTTAAAACGGCTCTTCTAAGAAGGTAATCGACGTCTTGAAAATAAAAGGAAAGGTTGAGATAGCCGCTGGTGATGGAGGATAGGGAGTAATCTATGGCTTCGGTGTAATGATGATAGGTAAAGGAGGCATCAGAACTGGAATAGGGTTTGTCTTTATCTTCAACCACGGTGACTCGATAGCGTTCCGCATTGCGGAAAAATGTTCTAACGGATGAACATTACGATGAAGATAGTTTTCGTTCTCATCAAACATGGTGATTAAGACACCCGCATAGGAAGAATCTAAGATTTCACTTCTGATAACGCATCATGATCGTATGCATTCCCAGGATAAACTTCGATGGCATTTTCCGATATTCATTGCGCTATTTGGCAGCAAACGCCCAAAATAGCTTGGGGAGCGAATTCCCCCAGATTGGTATAACAAATCTCAGCCCCCGAGCCACACACATGAAGAAGAAGTTCGGCAAGAAATCAAAAGAGAAAAGGTCAAAAGAGGAGTTAACCCAATGGATTGACGTGTTTTCTTCCTGAGCGCCAATATAACTTTTCCAAGCCTTTATCTTGTGATTCAATTTTTAATGGCAAGCGCTATCTCTTGATTCAAGAGCGCGGCCATATTCAAAAGATACTAATTTTAAAGCGTCATAATCGATAAAATAATGAAGGTCGTCACCATCAATAGAAAAACGAATGGGGTTTGGCGAGTTTTCAATCTCGTTTTCGAAGGCCTCTGTGACGGTCGCCGGTCTTGAAAACAAAAATGCTACATAGCCTTCTTTCAACGGAATTTTGCTGTAATCGGTAGTATCTGTATAGCAATAGGCGAACTCCGCATCGACTTTGCTCATTGGATCGTTTCGATCTTCCACATGCACGGATACAAGATAACGTTCTCGATCACTAAGAAAGCCATCCAATCGATGAATCTCACGTTCAACAAACTTTCCACTCTTGTCAAAGAAGGCCTTAATCACAGAAAAATACTCTGTTTCACTTTCTTGCCAAGAAGCAAAACGCTCTTGATAGTTAGTCACTCCGGCATAAATCTGCAGCTGATTGTGATCTAATTTTTGGTGAGATACGCCGCCTTCTCCGACGAGAAAAGTCGTTCCGAATTCTAAATAATTATAAGAAAATATAATTTTACGCCCACCAATCCACGGCGAATCTTCTAAAGACAAAGAGGTAATGCTAGACATGGCATTAATAGCAGAGTGATTGCACGAGGATATAGCGAACGGCAAAAGGCCAAGATAGAAGGAAACATTTCGAGCAAATCTTTTCATTATCCGACCTCCGCCAAACCGGCATTAAAGGATAAAGAATTCATTGAAAAAACTTGTGAATAATAATTGCCACTCGATGGGGCGCTTGTTTGTCGTGCTACGAAATAAAACTGAATCAGCAAATACTTCCAGTCATAGGTATATATTTTTTTCCAAATTTGTTTAGAAGGCGTATAAGTAATAGCATTTCCCGTGGCAGTCAAATTGGTTGCCTTGTGGACTAGCGTTCCGCCAACTTCAAAGCAAAGATCGAATTGGTTAAACGGGAAATAAGTAGAACCAGAGAAAGTGGACCACGTAAAGGAGGGCGGATTATCCTCTGACCATTGTTTCGTGACGGTGATAGTATCTGCTACCACTCGATATCGCCCAAGCAGCAGCCCAAAATTATTTTTATCGATACCTGTTTGATACAAAGCAGCCACAAACTCACTAAACGTTTTCGGCTTTTGAGTTTTTACTAAATTCCAAAGAGTAGTGAACGGAACCGAGAACTTGTCATATTGATCCTGGTCGGATGAAACCAATTTAAACAATATGCGTTGAATGGCGCACTCATCCGCATCACCAAAAGAAGAGGCTGGGCTGTATTTATTTAAATCGTAGCAAACGCCGTTATAAGATCGATATTCAGTATCGCCAACCGATTCAACCGTCCTAATATCTGCTGAAAAATGAGTTTGTGCTTCGGTTGACCAAAACGTTGGCCACGCCTCGTTCCACGCCAGTTTCATTCCATTTTCCTTCGCTTGTTGCCCGTTGCCTTGATATTCACTATCATTCATAATGTCATCAATCAGATTGTGAAATATGTAATGCGTTCCGCCCACGCCGCTAGAAAACTCGTAAACGTGTTGAATATGATGTCCATATTCGTGACCGATAACATCCCAAGAAGCATAGGGTTGAATGGGTGGATTTTCATATTTTTTGCCAGTTAAATAGATGCCATTGTTTGAGTAATACGCAACGCCCTTGTTTTCGGGATCATTACACGGGTAATAAATGCTGCAATACGTCATGTCCGTCGCATCCATTTGATCCGCGAAAGAGGAAAAGTTAACGCCGGCTTGAAATACCATCATGGCTCTTCCCATATCACCGTCGCTATCGACAGAAAATGTATGCGAATATTGCTGTTTTCCACTACCGCTCGAAAAGGTATAAGCATGCTCGTAAAAGTCTCCGTTAGCATGCTTCACGCCAACAAGATTACCATCGGAATATAGAGAAAGATGCAATTTCCCATATCCCCAATGCCAAACATCACTATAACCGATTTGATAATGACCATTTTTGTCCGTCATCGTATCGGCGCTCCACCAGCTTCCTTCCATGGTGAAATGGATCTTGGCACCGACTAATGGGTGTGTTTGGTCTTTTGTGTCAGTCCATAAAAAAGTTCCAGACGCTTCTCCTTGGGCGCCGATTTTACGAGCGCCGTTAGAATCAGCCACTTTTTCTGCGGTAATTTTGCTGGTATCAACTAAATTATAAGGTAATGGCAAAC
>CADBIO010000075.1 GCA_902794835.1 uncultured Erysipelotrichaceae bacterium | reverse complement strand
TGTCCGCATCGGATTGTTCTTTCATCGCTTTTGTGATTTCCACCATCTGCTGGGACATTCTGTTATTGATTTGACTGTCGACTTTTCCTGAGATGTTATCCACTGCCGCTTTGATGTCGGCCGCGCTTTGAATTTGCGCTCTTTCTAATTCCCTTGTATCAAAAGACGCGGCACCTGCTGGTTCATTTCTCTTTCTTAAAAGAAGAAACAACAAAACGGTGCTGACTACAAAAGCCAGACCAGCCACAACTAAAGTAATGATCAACAATGTCGTTATCGTATCCACTCAAAAATCCTCCCTGGATTTCTTACTTACATTTTACTCCTACTGAGAAAAAGGTGGTAATCGGGGAAGAGCTAAAATGATCATTTTACGTGACCTAGTTTTAAAAACGAGATATGATACTAGAGAACAGAGGGAGACACCTGTTATGGAAAAATTCGTGTTATCGTGTGAATCTACGGTCGACTTGCCTTATGACTATGTTATCGGAAGAGGATTGAAAGTTTTGTTTTATACCTATACGGTCGATGGAAAAATATTTACCGACAACATGTGGAATGAAGAAGGTTCGTTAGAATCCTTCTACCAAAGATTGGAAGAAGGGCACATTCCTACCACTTCTCAAATCAACCAGTTCAATTACGAAGAATTTTTCCGTGAGGAACTTAAAAAAGGACATGATATCCTTCATCTTTGCTTTGGCACAGGCATGACGCAGTCCTACAACCAAGCCGTCAATGCCGTGGAAATCCTCAAAAACGAATTCCCTAAGAGAAAGCTCATCGTCGTTGACACAACCTGCTCTTCTGGCATGATCGTCGATGATGCCGCCGATTTGTGGCACGAAGGAAAAACGATGGAAGAAATCGTTGAATACCTCGAAAAAGAGAAATGGAATTATCACCATCAGTTCTACACCACCGATTTAAAATATTTCAAACGAACGGGGCGTGTCTCTGGCCCAGCCGCAACCTTGGGGTCGTTCTTGAAAATTTGTCCGATCATGCATCTTAACCATGCTGGCAAAATCATTGCCTATAGCAAAGTCATGGGCGAGAGGAACGCCATTAAAACAACGGTGGATACGATGGAACGGAATATCCCTGAAGGCAAAGACTATGCTGGCAAATGCTTTATCTCCCATTCTCACACCTTAGATAAAGCCGAAAAAGCCAAAGAAGCCATCGAGGAACGTTTCCCAAATCTCAAAGGAAAGGTCAAAATCTTCGATATCGGCCCCATCATCGCTTGCCATACCGGCCCTGGAACCGTCGCCGTCTTCTTCAAAGGAAAAGAACGAAGCGAAAACTGATTCCCCTAAATCGAACCCGGTTCGCCGGGTTTTCTTTTTTTAAGCGCTTCATTATCTTTGTTTCGCTTTGTATGCGAAAATTTTTGTAGCCTCACCCAATAAAATGCACCTTGTTTTTGTGTATAGGGTGAAGCAATGGTAGATCGAAATGGACAATCAGAGACTCAAAGAATTGCTAGCCTTGCTTCAAAAAGGAAAGATGGAGTACTTCGATGAATTTTATGAATCCACTAAACGGGGTGTCTATTCCGCTTCTTATGCGATTGTCCAAGACCATGGTATCGCCGAAGACGTCCTTCAAGAAACTTATCTGCGATTTTTAGAGAAATTACCTTCTTTGCATCAAGATAGATCCATCCTCGCCTATTTGATGAAAACCGCCCAGAATCTAAGCCTTAATATCGTCAAAGAAAGAGCCCGATTTGATAACAACGTCGAAATCACAGCAATGAAATCCTCAGACCCTCCCCCACAAGAGGACTATATCTTCTCGATCATGAAACGGATTCTGAAACCGAAAGAAATCCAAATCGTCATTCTTCATGTGATCGAAGGAATGACACATCAGCAAATCGCAGAAACATTGCACCAACCCCTAGGAACCGTCTTATGGGCTTACAATAACGCCATCAAAAAACTAAGAAAGGAGATCGACAAAGATGAAAATCGAAGAAAAACTGAAAAGCGAAGCTGAATCTTACGAAATCAAAACCACGTCTGAGACGATCCTTTCAAAATACGAAATAAGACAGCAAGAGAGGACCGAGGCGAAAACAAAAAAACGTTTGTGGTGGGTTCCTCTTCTTGGCCTTGTTGGAGCGGGAATGGTTGCCAGCGCAATCATTCTTCCTGTCACCTTAGGAAGGGTTGCTATTAATCTTAAGGATTCCAGCGAAAGCCAAACAAGTGCGAAAGACGTCATCTTGGTAAGACAAACCAAAGCGCTAGGCGATCAATCCTTGCTTTCGCAAGCAGGTTTGCAACTCTTTTACGGGGCTCAATTAGAAAAGGGGGACAGCAACGGAGGCAAAAAAACCTTACGGGCCAACGATTCTTCCGTTTCTCCAGAAAACCCTCAACATGAAGAGGTCAAACGAAACTACAATTCCATGTTTACGACAATTAATTCCTTCTTCGCCACCGACAATGGTCTTTCCCTCACGTACGCATCCACTTCTTATCTCTATGAAGGAATCACTTATTCCTATGTCATTATCGAAGGCGACAACCGTCTTTATACGGTCAAAGACATTCGCGAAGGATCACCCATCAATCTTGCCCTTTATGAAATAGGAGGCGAGGTCTTTTCAGGAATCGTCTATGTCGATTCCGAAGAAGAGGAACAAGAGATCCGTTGCTGGTTTAGAAATGGCAATAAGGAAATCACGATGTCCCAAGAAAGCGATGAAGACGGGGCTGGGTTATTTTATCGCATCGTCGACACCACTTCCGCCAGCGCCACATCGGTCGAATTCTACAAGATTTCTTTGGAATGGGCCGAAGAGGAGACGGATTCTTCCTTTGATGAATGTTTCTTCTTGCATAGTTCTGGAACTAAAATGGTAAAAGCGGAAACGCAATATAAGAAGAAAAAGAACGAGTATAGCGTCGATTATCTCGACATTGCCTTTCATCCTTATTCTTTCTATGAAACGACCTTTACTTTCACCTTGAACGAGGATGGAAGCCTGAATTATCGATTCTCCGATTAATGAGTTTTAAAAAAATCCAATAAAGACCCCCGTTCCCCTGTGTATTGGGTGAAGGGGGTTTTCATTTTATGAAGAAAACATTCAAATTCATTCCTTTGCTCGCCGCCGGAGCTTTGCTTACGGCATGTGATTTAGGAACCAACACCAAAGATCCGTCATTGAATGCGGCTGATGTTCCCCAAGGAACGGCCGTGAGGACAACTCTAGCCAAAGAAAAGATGAATGAAGCCGTGACCGCCATGGCTAAAGACGACGCCATCGGCATCTCGATGGACGACGCTTTCTTGCATTATTCCCTGTCGGTCGAAAAAACCATCCCCACCCAAAAAGACAACACCACGTCTATCGCCATCGAAAAACATACCAACATCGACCATGCCGGATTTTCCGTTGGGGTGAGAGGCCTGACTTCGACTTCGCTGGAGGAATTAAATGGATCTGCCACGGCAAAAGCAACGTTTGATATCGGCGGGTCTATTTCCATGCCGGATTTCGAAAAGACCTATTCCGCGCCAAAAGGAAGTTATGGTTTTGGGGCCTATTTGCAAGGAAACAAGACCTATTTGGATTTCTCGAACGTCAATTTCCTTTCCATGTTGGAAGAAAAAATGGGTGAGAAAGACGATTATCGCCGCCGTCATGGCCAAAGCGAGACTTCTCTTGCCTTAGACGGCAAAATCGTTTTTGACAACGGTCTTGTCGCAGAGGACCTTCCTTTTACCAGCCAGAAACGTCTCACGCAGTGGACTACTGCCTTATCTGAGAAAATCGAAAGAATCGCATCCAAGGGAGGAAAATTGCAAGCCCTTCAGCACGAAGATGGCTCTTATTCTTATTCGGTAAGCGCCTTATCTTTGAAGCAGGCGGATGAATTCATGGATGAGTTAGATCTCGATGAAGCCTTTGAATTTGAGACGGAGGAAAGGGATGACGAGGAAGAGATTGGAGGATTTCATTTCCAAAGAAGCGTCAATTCGGAATTCAACGTCAACTCCTATGGGATGGCATTCGTTTTTGACGAAGAAGGAATTTCCTCCATTGGCACCTCTATCGATGTGTCCTATCGTTTTGAAGATAAGTTCACCGTTAATGGAGTCACGTATGGCACCAAAGTCGCGATGAATTACACTTTGAACGAGAAAATCAATTTCTTGCTTGGCACGGAAGTAACCATCGAAAATCCTTCGGAGCCCGAGACTTATCGCGAGGTCGTCTTAAATAAAAAACAACTAAAAGATCTGATCGACATCATCGACTAAATTAAAAGGGGCCTCTAAGCAATCATTAGAGGCCCTTTTGTTTAGGTTATCTTTTCCGCCGCTCTATTTCTGGGTGAGCGTCGTAATATTTGGTTTTGTCTTCGTACATTCTCTTGTCGATTTCCCGCATGAATTCATCGGCGCTTTG
>CADBIO010000074.1 GCA_902794835.1 uncultured Erysipelotrichaceae bacterium | reverse complement strand
TTATGAAAATCTCGCCACGGCTTTAACCGCGGCGAGAGAATTATATCAAAGGCTCTGCAGGATTTGTTTTTTATCCCTCACGTGCAAATAAGAGTTTAAAAAAGAAAAAGAACCATACCTTTAACCCGATGATGTTTCGCTTCTTTTTAGCTCATCTGTACATCGGTTTATGCCCTTATTCCAGCATACGGAAAAAGGATAACATCCGATCAATCTTCCTTGGCAAGATTTAAATCATTTGATTCTTAAAAAAGTAACAATAGTTGCCTTTAATAAAAGAAGTTCTCTGCCGTAAAAACGCTCCTATTTCATTGATTCCGTTTGAATTCGGCATGACTCGAAAGGAAAACAACATGAGTAAAAGACCGTTCCCTTGGGAAGATAGACCCAAAGATGCTGTGGATCCTATTTGGCGTTATTCTTTGAATCCGGTGATGAAAAGAAATCCTACTTCCAAACTATCCCAAGTTTATAATTCTTCTTTAGTTCCCTATGAAGATGGATATATTGGAATTTTCAGGGCTGAGCCAAGAGATTTGATCACCAAGATTTTTCTTGGAAGAAGCAAGGATGGCTTAACGTTTGATTTAGATGAGGAACCTATCCATTTTGTCTATGAAGATGGAAGAATGGATGACTCTCAATATCAATATGATCCAAGGCTGATTAAAATCGGAGACACCTATTACATTGTCTATTGTGATGATTTCGCAAACCTGGCTTCTATTTCCATTGGATACA
This sequence comes from uncultured Erysipelotrichaceae bacterium, assembly GCA_902794835.1. Taxonomy (GTDB): domain Bacteria; phylum Bacillota_I; class Bacilli_A; order RFN20; family CAG-826; genus UBA4951. Next base: position 4,287 of record CADBIO010000074.1, on the reverse strand, counting down.
CCAAGGATTTCAAGACCTTTATTAAGCTAGCTCATCCTTTTCCTCCGGATTCAAGGAACGGTGTCTTGTTCCCACAAAAAATCAACGGTGAGTATCTCATGCTATATCGAATTGCTGATTCCGCTGCGGCCGGGGATATCTACCTCGCCCGTTCTAAGGATTTAAGATACTGGGGCGAATATTCTCTTCTTATGAAGAGAACTCCCTATGGTTGGGGCAAAAAGAAAATAGGGGGCGGATGCACTCCCATTCTTACCAAAGAAGGCTGGCTTCTGATTTATCATGGGGTCATGGATACCTGTAATGGACTGATTTATTCCATCGGCGGAGCCATATTGGATAAGGATGATCCAAGCATTGTTAAATATCGAAGCAAGGCTTATTTATTGAGACCGGAAAGGAGTTATGAAACTACCGGCCATGTTGGCAATGTCTGCTTCCCCTGCAGCGCTCTTGTCGATGAGGAAACCGGACGTCTTGCCATTTATTATGGTGCCTCAGATGACTGCATCTGCTTAGGCTTTTCCACGATCGACATTCTTTTAGACTACATTAAGAACAATTAAGCAGGAAGAGGAACAAAGCGAACAAGGAATAATAGATGTTCTAGTCTTATTTTTCTTGGTAATAGCAAACCACTTTTTAAGTCGATTTTCGTATCGCCGCTATAAAACCCTTTCCAATGCTCTGATAAGGTCTTGGGTCTATTTTCCAGGATTGAGCTGACAAATTGAATGGTTTTTTCATCATGTGATTTTAAAATCTTATCCTTGTTTTGGTATTCTCTGACCGCATCATCCTCTTCGATGCAAGCTTGGATTAAATCCATTCAATAATGGCAATGATAAAGCCACTTCATCAAAAAGGCTTTTTTATATCCTTTACGGACATGGATTTTTTCAAATTCCTGAAGGGCTTTATGAATTGCCAAGAAAGAACGATGGGATGATTCCTTTAAGATAGGATCATAGTATTTGACTTTATCGAAAAATGTCTTGCCAAATACCAACGAAGATAAAAATCGCCTAAAGGGAACTCGGCAAAGGGTAGGTTTTCATAATGATGGTAAGGGAAGGAATTAGAGTCACACCAAGGTTTAAAACAGGAATAGGTTCCATCGGTGAAAACATCAAAGTAGTCTTTCAATGCCTGGGTAAAGAGATTGACTTCTCGGGCATAGAAACCAGCGTATTTCAAGATGCTTTCTTCCAATGAAAAGGAAGGACCTTCGAAAGCATCCTTGGCATCCAAGTAAAGATTGAACGTGGATGGTTTAAGATTACCCACATTCAAAATGGCATATTCTCGGCAGTTGTTTTTGTAAGCCAGTTTATGGCAGCAATGATTTCTTCTAGGATCTACTCCTTCCATCCAATGAGGACCCGGCCCCCAATAGGCTGCGTGGAGATAGGTTCCTTTTTTTCTCGTGACTGAGTACTGCGACTCCCCGAATCAGAGAAGCCACATAATAGAATTGTGTTCGCACCTATGCCTAGCACTGTTTTTTCTTCTTTTTCCAATCCTTGCTTCCACATCTTGGTTTGTTGCGGTTTACTTTAGTTCACTCTTGTCCACTTTTATTCACTTTGGATTTGATGAAGAAAAGCGGGCGCATTAGCTGCGTCCGCTGGCATAACTCGTTATTTGATCGACGTTTTAGGCCTTTGCTTCAACAAAAACGTTATCTAACTTGATTTCAACGCTTTTTGAAGGATCCCATTGGTTTGCCGATTTCTTTTTATAAGTCGTCGTTCCATTAGCTCCTCCAGTAAAGGCTATAATCCTAATTGTGTCGTTCGTTTTGAGGCTTTCGAAGGCAGCGGTATATTCGCTGCTTCCTTCTGCGTATCCATAAGTAAAGAAAGCAAGAGGATTAAATTCGATATGATACCAGCCGTTTTCTCTTTCTTCGATGGTAGAAGAGGCTTTTATTCTGTCTTGGTTTCCTCCATCAAAGTCTGAGCCGTCTGCCATCATGGCGTCCTTAATAAAGTTTTCCGTGACATTGTTAACATCTTTCTTGACGCCATCTTCCGTATAAGTGCCATGGAGTTGCACACCGTAGGCGATTGCTAAGTTATCAAATTTGGCATCAAACACGATGTTATTTTCTGTCAAATTAGAATTACTTCCTGCTGCACATCGAATGATAAATGGGGTCTTTGCTTCCGTAGCGTCATACGGTTCAACTCTCCAATAAGCACTTGCCAACGAATAATAATGCTCTCCATCATGAGGATCGGCTCCTCCGGTCGTATTCGTGCCAGTGCATTTAGAACGATCTTTTTTGGCAGGGGTGGCATCCCAGCCATTAACTATTCCTTGAGGCGCCATCGTGAAAGAAAGATCTAAGGCATCATCATGAACAGCACGTAAATCCATATCCTCATCTTCGACGGTTAAGGTTCCATCAGGTTCAAATACTTTGATGGCATTATCTGGAGACACCCAACCACCAAAATGTTTCTTTAGGAAATCTTTCGCATGGAGTTGCCATCTACTTCCAATAAGAGCTTTTTTGCTTGTGGTACCATCATCAAAGGTGCCACCGCTCAAAGTTACCGTTACTTCTTTTCCACGGTCTTTCAAGTAAATGTTATCTAAATCAACGATCTGTGATTTGGAGTAGTCGATGTCTTTGTAATAATCAATACTGCTAGTGGGACTTCCGTTGTAGAAATTGAAGGCAATCGTTTTGGTGCCCTTAAGAATGGATGAATTCTCTCCTTCATAGTTTTTTAAATCGATTAATACATGATACCATTCGCTTGAAGGGTTTTGGGTTATATTAATGTAATTAAGATAGGATGATTCGCTTGCCGTCTTTCCTTTTTCGTCAGTTCCGTAAGTGCTAGCAAAGCCAGAGAAACCACTCTTTCCCGACGTATCTTGAAGCTCTACTTTCACGCCAGGGGCGACATTATCAAACTTCAAATCAAATTCCAAAACCTTGTTACTAAGATCTGTAACTTCTGGAAGAGTCAAATCGTATTCTCTCCAGACCTCACTTTTTCCATCCCAAGAAGGCTTGACGGACTTAGAGATATCTCCTTCGAATTTGCTACTTCCGTCTTCTTTGGCAGTAGCTCCCATATACGCTTCAAAATACTCTCCTGAATAAAGCCCATATCCATTTTCTTCGATGACTCCGCCTTTATCGCCAGCCCAGCTTCCTCCATCGAAACCATTGAAGGAACTTGAGTCATATTTGTCTTTGAAAGACATTAAATAGCTTAAGTCGTCATCGCGATAAAAAGACTTCAGGGTTATGTCTCTAGTTACGGTGAAGGAATAGGGATCGGCGGTGGAAACAATCTTTTCACCTTCTTTCCATGAAGCAAGAGCTTTGCCTTTTACTTTTTTGGAAGTGACTTCGCAAATAGTTCCTTCCTTATAGGTTCCGCCTCCCGTTCCGCCTATAACCGTAACGATACAATCTTTGGGTTCTGGAATGGGTTCATTTGTTTTGCAAGACGAAAGTCCGGCAACAAACAACAATGATGTTGATAGAATTAATGTTTTTGATTTTTTCATGTTTTTCTTCCTTTCTTATAATCAAATAAACATACACGTATCACGTGTTTTATTATTTCGACTCTCTTTTTAGTTTTCCCCCTTTCCTGATTCTTTTTTTATTTTCTTTGAACGTCATCTTTTCTTCTGACGTCAAAGGATAGAAACCTTTTTGATAGAAATCTTTGTAATCTCTAACATTTAAATCCGTATCAAAAACAAAGGCAGCATATAAACCAAAAGCCAATAAAAATAGCGGCAAGAACAAAAAGAAATGGGTTATTCCAACAATCCACACCCAAACGATGCTTTCAATTGATAATGGGAGAAAAGAAGCCAGAAAAACAAAAATGAAAATCAAACTAAAGCCAAAATGCTTAACATAGAAATAAAAGGCGTTTTGAAAGTTTTTCCCAAAGGAATTGTTATACAAAGGAATTTGGGCGAAAAAGTAGAAGAGAGTTGGTAACAAGATAAAAGAAGACAAAAATGCTGGGGCAAAACAAAGACACGTATCTAGAAAACTATCTTTTCTTAGAATTAGCGCATAATAGATAAGCACAGACGATATCAAATAAGCCAAGGAGAAGAATAGCAATCCTATGAAAGTAAGTTTCGCATTGCTTCTTACTCCTTTTCTCCAGTCATATCCGAAAGATAAAGGCTCACCCAAAATCAAAAGACGATAAACCCTTAAATTACCCGATAAAGGGAATGTCAGAAGCAAAATAAGTAACGCCTGAATAAACTTAAAGAAGAAGTGTAAGAACATTG
>CADBIO010000073.1 GCA_902794835.1 uncultured Erysipelotrichaceae bacterium | reverse complement strand
TCTTTTCCAATTCTTTGGCCACATCTTGATTGGCGGCACCCTTGTATTGTTCGTTTTGGAGAGAATATTGCAGAGAAATTTCAAATTCTATCCGTTCATCGCTTTCTGCGCTGGGGTTGGATTTATGTTCGTTGGAGACTTTGTTTACTGGGTCTACGCCCTTTCGAACAACGCTAAATGGTATGCTTGTCTCTCAGGATTTGGCAGTTTCTTGTTCTCTGCTGCTTTGATCCTTGGCTGGCTTTGTTATTTCTCGATGAAAAAAGAAAACACGCCAATCGAAAACCAAGAAAATGTCCAAGAGGAAAACCCAGAAGTTGCTTCTGCTGAAACCTCGACGGAAGAATAATTCTTAATTGGTATGAGAGCGCATGGTGATGCGCTCTTTTTATTTTTTGATGCCTTCTAAGGCCAGCGTTGCGGCCCCAACGGTTGCGGCATAATAGCCTAAAGAGGTTGTTTTGAGCACTACTTTCGGAGCGGCTTCCTGCCATACCCCTTGGCGTATCTCTTTTAAAAGATAAGGCTTCAGAAGATCGAAACTTTGAGAGACGCCCCCTCCCAAAATGACCAAAGGAAGGTTCAGAAGATTGACAACATAAGAGATGGCTCGTCCTAATAAAGTCGCGGAATAAGCAACCGCTTCTTTCGCTTTTTCCTCTCCTTGACGGGCCAAGGAGGCGATTTCATTCGCTTCCAATTGTTTCCCGGTGAGAGTAGCGTAACGAGCAGAGATTCCTCTTCCTGAGGAGGTGGCTTCTAGGCACCCTTGATGGCCACAGCCACAAAAAGGGGCATCCGAAGAAAAATCCATGCGCATATGGCCGATTTCTCCGGCATTGCCATTCTTGCCGCGATAAAGCTCCCCTTTCAGAAACAGCGCCCCGCCGATGCCGTTAGAAACGGTAACCCAAAGGAAATCATCTTCTTTTTGACAAGCGCCGAATCTTTTTTCTCCGATGGCACAGGCATTGACATCGTTATCAACGAAGGAAGGAACGGAGAATTCTTCGGTTAGAAAATCCCCCAAGGGAAAATCACGAATCTTGTTAAAGGGGGAATAAAGCCAGATTCCCTTTTTATGATCCGCCAGGGCAGGGACGGTAGAACCAATCGAAGAAACGTTTTCGTTCGGGAAAAGATGGTGAAGTTTCCGAATGGTCTCTTTCACCACTTCCACTCCATAGAAAGGGGGCAATTTCTCTTTTTCGATTCGGAGGATTTTCCCTTCGGGACTAACCAGAGCCAAAACGATTTTGGAACCGCCGATATCCAAGGCAAAGACATTTTCCATCTTGGTCACATTATAGCCCATTTTTCGAAATAAAAAGAAGGTTGCAACCTTCCCTTTTCTATGGAGAAAGAATTTGTTTAAAATAATCTCAGTTTATGAATAGGCGACGTGTATTCTCCCTCCTTCTTCCCCTGCTTCTCCTCTCTTGCGGGAACCCGGCTCCCAAAGAAGAGGTTTCTTCCTCCTCGGAGGAACCATCTTCTCTTTCCCAAGAAAAAGAAAAGACCAAAGTCCTTTTTGTTGGCAATTCTTTTACCTTCTATGGGGAGATTCCCGTCATTTTTTCGGAAATCGCGACCTCTTTGGGGGCGTCACTCGAGACGAATTCCCTTACCAAAGGCTCTCAGCATCTTTATCAATTCGCTGATCCTTCCACCGATGTGGGTGCTGAGTTAGAAACCATTTTGAAGGCGAATCATGACTACGATTATGTCGTTTTGCAAGAACAAAGCACCTATCCAGTAAGCAATTACGAAGGTTTTGCCTCTGCTGCCAAGAAGTTGCAAGAAAAGATCAACGCGACTCAAAGCCATGCGAAGATCTATCTTTATGAGACTTGGGGGTATGAAGCGGCCGCAAAGGGGGCTTCTTGTTCGATTCCGGAATATGAGGCAAATCTAAGGAAAGCGTATGATCAATTGGCCAAAGAGATGGATGTCTCCGTCACTTATGTCGGAAAAGCCTTCAGTGACATCTATTCTCATCATCCCGAACTGAATCTTTACTATAGCGACAAAAAGCATCCTGGATCCTTAGGATCCTATCTTTCTGCCTGCACCCATGTGGCCAGCATGCTTTCCTTGGATCCCCGTGGTACGAACATCTTCTCTTCTGGTTCTGGCGCGAAGGTGCATGACACTTATGCGAAAGTCGTTCTCAAGGAAGAAACAGCAAGAATTCTGCAAACGGCAGCCTTTTTGGCGACAAAATAAAACCCGAGACAAGAAAAACCGCCCTCAAGGGGAAAGCGATTCAGTGCTTCCTAAGGGACGGTTTTGTTTGTTTTTATTGATGATAGAGCTTAGAAACGCCGGTTTTGATGGCTTCTTCGAAAACTGCCTTAGCCACGATTTCGTGAGCCTTTTTGTCATAAGCCTTTGGCAGGATAAAGTCAGGGCTTAGATCTTCTTCCTTAATGCAAGCGGCAATGCCACGGGAGGCGGCCATCATCATCTCATCATTGATGGTACTTGCTCTCGCGTCTAAGGCACCGCGGAAAAGGCCTGGGAAGACAAGAACGTTATTGATTTGGTTGGCATAAATCGAAGAACCAGTGCCAACGATATAAGCCCCAGCTGCTTTCGCTTCTTCTGGGAGAATCTCCGGGATTGGATTGGCGCAGGCGAAGATGATCGGTTTTTCGGCCATGGCCTTGACCATCTCTGGCTTTAAGACCCCGGCGACGGAAACGCCGACGAAAACATCCGCTCCTTGGCAAGCTTCCATCAAGCCGCCTTGGATATGGCGGGGATTGGTGATTTCAGCAAGTTTGGCTTTTTCTCCTTTCAAACGAGGATCACCAGCAAGAAGGATTCCTTTGCTATCCAGGGAGATGACGTCCTTGACGCCGAAAGCCATTAAGAAACGAGCGATGGCATCCCCTGCCGCTCCGGCGCCATTGACGACGACATGGATTTTCTCGATGTCTTTTTTCACCAGTTTTAAGGCGTTGAGCAAAGCGGCAGCCGTAACAATCGCGGTGCCGTGTTGATCGTCATGGAATACTGGGATATCCAGGTCTTGTTTTAAGCGTTGTTCGATTTCAAAGCAACGAGGCGCAGAAATATCTTCTAAATTGATGCCTCCAAAGGAACCCGCCATCAATTCAATGGCTTTGATGATTTCTTCCGTGTCTTTGCTACGAAGGCAGATTGGGTAAGCGTCAACGTTGCCAAAGGCCTTGAATAAAGCGCATTTGCCTTCCATGACTGGCATGCCGGCTTCAGGGCCAATATCGCCTAAGCCGAGGACGGCCGTGCCATCGGTAATTACAGGAACAGTATTCCAACGACGGGTCAGATCAAAGCTTTTCTCCACATCTTCATGGATTGCCATACATGGGGCGGCAACCCCTGGGGTATAAGCGACAGAAAGATCTTCTTGACTTCCGACGGGAACGCGGGCAACGGTTTCGATTTTGCCTTTCCATTCCGCATGCTTCTCTAATGATTTCTTGGCGTAATCCATATAAGCTCCTTTGGCAATTGATTGATATCTCTTTTATTTTAGGGTTTTTCTCCATAAATAAAAACAATGGAAGGAAAAGAATGAAAAGATTTTTCTTTTGGTCAAAAAAGAAATTCTAATAGGTGTTAAAAGAGGAATCCAGAAATGTCTTTTCTCATTCTTTGACATAAGAACCAAAC
>CADBIO010000072.1 GCA_902794835.1 uncultured Erysipelotrichaceae bacterium | reverse complement strand
TGGAGATGCCTGCTGTTCTAAAACTTTAGCGTTCGGTGGATACATTGAAGTGTTCGACTGTATCAAAACTGTCCATTTAGGCCAGCTAATGAAAAAATGCTCTGACACTCGTCAGAGCTTTTTCTTTACTATGCTTACTTCCCAGTGGCTTCTTGCAAATAGGCACGAAGGCGATAGGCCGCTAAGATGGTCCTGGCATCTAGAATCGTGCCATCATCGCAAAGGCGGAAGAACTCTTTGAGAGGCAACGTTTTGACGTTCAGGAATTCATCGGCTTCCCAATGGGGATCGCCTGGTTTTAAATGTGCGGCTAAAAAGAGCGCAACGACTTCGTCCGAATAAGCAGGGGCGGGCATCATGCCGCCGAGTGGCACCCATTCTAAAGCCGTATAGCCAGTCTTGTCTTGGAGTTCGCGCTTAGCGGTCTCAAGCAATGTCTCTTGCCCTTGTTGCCTTCCATAAGGAAGCGTGGTCACGATCTTCTCAAAGGGATGTTGGAACTTTTCGATGACGAGGACTTGTTGATCTTGATTCAAAGCAAGAATGGCGGCACCGGCACGCCGGTTCACGAATTCACGTTTTGCCGTATTGCCATCGGGTAAGAGAACGTCCTCTACGACGACGTTCAGTTTCTTGCCTTGATAGACCATTTCTCGTTTGCTGACTTTTTCTTCCAGATTCATAGATCAATCCTCTTCTTGAAAAAAGTGTATCGCGAAAATCAAATGACTTCCGCCTTTTTGTTGCGCTTTTAAACCAATAAGAAATGAATAGCAGGACAAAAGAGGAACATAAAAACGGGGTTTTAGAATAATATATTTCTTTTCAATATTATTAAAATAATCGATAAATTAATTATAAATATTGTAATTACTATAATTTTAAAATCGGCTTTTGCTCGATTTTGAGACCAAAGCGATTCGCGTTACAATAATGGCCGTGTATGAAAGATGAATGGTCAAGACTACGAATGTTAATTGGGGCGGATGCTTTGTCCGTTCTTCAAGCGAGTCGCGTTGCTTTGTTTGGACTTGGCGGCGTTGGCGGCTTTGCTTTAGAGTCACTCGCCCGTTCTGGAATCGGTCATTTTGATTTGGTGGATGCGGATACGTTTTCGATCACGAATCTGAACCGGCAAATCTTAGCGACGCAACAAACCGTCGGCCGTCCGAAATGCGATGTGGCAAAAGAAAGGGTTTTATCGATTAACCCCCAAGCAGAAGTGAAACTATATCCTTGCTTTGTGTTACCAGATACCATAACGCAGTTTGACTTTGCTTCTTATGACTGCGTCATTGATGCGGTCGATACGGTTTCGGCCAAGATTGCCATTGTGGTGGCTGCTAAAGAAGCGGGCACATCAATCATCTCTTGCTTAGGGTGTGGCAATCGAATGGATCCCACCAAACTCAAGATTGGCGATTTGTTTGAAACGAATACCGATCCTTTGGCCCGTGTGATGCGTCACGAATTAAGAAAACGCGGTGTGAAAGACTGTCCTGTGGTCTATTCAACGGAAAAACCTTGGCCAGCTTTAGAACCTTCTGATCCTTCCGAAGCAAAACCAGGACGAAGAAGCGTCCCTGGCTCAACGGCGTTCGTTCCTTCGGTGGCGGGCATTGAATTAGCATATTGGGTCGTTCAGCAATTGTTGACGAAGCGCAAAACGCAAGCCGAAAACGAAGACAATCCTCTATAATAGATAAGATCAGAAAGGAACCTCTATGAACCTCAATTGGGATTTGCGGCCGATTTATGCTGATGAAGCCGCGTTTGAAAACGATTTAACAAAATTTAAAGATGTCTATGTGCCGAAAATTGCCACTTTCCAAGGAAAGTTAGGCAATGAAGCGGACTTTATGGAATACCTCCAAACGGAACGTGAAGTCGATGCTTTGCTAGAACGGCTTTATCTCTATGCTTCTTGTGACTCGAGCTTAGATAAGCGCGATGTCAAACGTTCGGAACGGCTTGCGCGTGTTTCATCTGCTTATGAAAACTTTGCGGCGAACGCTTCGTATATCGATCCGGAAATCTTGTCACTCGGACAAGATTATGTGAATGCTTTCTTAGCCAAGCACCCCGAAGAGAAAGCAGAATTTGATTTCTCTTTCGATAAGCTCTTCCGCGAACAAAAACACATTCGTTCTGCCACCGAAGAGAAATTGCTTTCTGCTTATGCAGGATTAAGTGGTGAAGGATCTGAACTTTATAGCATGCTTTCCGTCGCAGACTATAAGCCTAAGAAAGTCACGTTATCGAATGGTGAAGAAGTGGAAGTCAATCTTTCGAACTGGACGCATTTGATTCCAGAAGTTCCGACCGCCGAAGACCGGCAAAAAGTCTTTGAAAGCCTTTATTCTTGGTATGATGAACACAAGAACGCGTATGGCGAAATCTATAACGCGGTTTTACGGGCAGAAGTCGCCGAGATGAAAAACCGTGGCTACGCTTCAATCTTAGAAGAACATCTCTATGGCAATAATATTCCTTTATCGGTGTTCCAAAACCTGATCGAAGTGGCGAGCACTGAAAACGCAGCCTTAAAGAAATATTATGAATTACGCCGCAAAGCCCTTGGCTTAACGAAACATCGTTCTTATGATCGTTTCTTGCAACTCGCGAAGTCTGATAAGAAATATAGCTACGAAGAAGCCAAAGAATTGTTCTTTGCTTCGTTAAAAGATTTCCCTGCCGACTATCAAGAAAAAGCCCGTGAAGTCACGAAAGAAGGCTATGTTGATGTTTTGCCTCATGCCGGTAAGCGCACTGGTGCCTTCTCGACGGGTGGCGCAAACATCCATCCTTATATCTTGCTCAACTTCGAAGGAACCTTGGAAGACGTCTTCACTTTAGCACATGAATCAGGCCATTCTATCCATACGTTATATGCCGAAGAGAATCAGCCGATCACCAAACAAGATTATTCAATCTTTGTGGCTGAAATTGCTTCGACATTCAATGAACACAATCTCTTGGATTACTTGCTCAAACGCGATGATTTAAGCCGTGAAGACAAGATTGCCTTACTCCAAAAAGCCATTGATGAAATCGTGGCCACGTTCTATCGTCAAACCTTGTTTGCCCATTATGAATATGACATCGCCTTGAAAGCAGAGAAAGATGAGCCGATTAACTACCAGGTCTTATCCGAAGAAATGGTGAAACTCTATCAGCAATATTACGGTATTGATATCAAGGAAGAGAATGTCAAAGAGCTCGTCTGGGCTTATATCCCCCATCTCTTTTACACGCCGTTCTATGTTTATCAGTATGCGACTTCGTTCACCGCTTCGATGTTGCTTTATCAACGGGTGAAAGAAGGACAACCGAACGCATTCGAGAACCACATCTCCTTATTGAAGATGGGCGGATCAGATTATCCGGTCGAAGAAGTGCGGAAGGCCGGTGTCGATTTCACGAAGAAAGAAACATTCTATGCTTGCCCACGCCGGATGGAAGAGCTCGTGAACGAATTAGAAGTACTTTTGAACGAGAAGAATTGAGACCTGTCTTTTGTTCTTCTATAATAGTTAAGCCGCTTTCGGGCGGCTTACGGCGGTCCATTAGCGCAGTGGTTAGAGCGAGCGACTTATAATCGCTAGGTCTCAGGTTCAAGCCCTGAATGGACCACCAATCATGGAGGCATACCCAAGCGGTTGAAGGGGTCGGTCTTGAAAACCGATAGTGGGGCCATCAAAGTAGAATAAGGTTGATACAATCGGAAACGATAAAATCAGCCTTTTTTTCTACCGAAAAGTTAGCAAAAAAGACCACTTAGTTAATTTCTATGACAAATAAATTTGTTTTTTTGTATGCTCGTGTCGTGGAGGCTAGAGCATGGAAATTATTAGAGTTGAAAAATTATCAAAGAACTATAAAGCATTAAAAGCGTTAGATGAAGTATCTTTTTCTATAAAAGAAGGTGAGTTATTTGGATTACTTGGCGTTAATGGTGCCGGAAAAACAACATTGATCAGAATTTTATCTGGATTAGCTAAGAAAAGTGGTGGAGATGCAGTGGTTGATGGTCATCCATTAAGCGAAATAGATGAAATAAAGAAGATTATAGACATTTCTCCGCAAGAAACATCTGTGGCAATGAATTTGACTGTGAAAGAGAACTTGTTCTTCTTTGAGAGCCTATATGGGAGTCACGATGAAGAATACTTTAATAAGATAGTGGATTCTTTTTCCTTAAAAGAAATTCTGAACAAAAGAGCAAAGACTTTATCAGGCGGTTGGCAAAGAAGATTGTCAATCGCAGTAGCGCTTATTTCTAAACCAAAGATTCTTTTCCTTGATGAGCCTACTTTAGGACTTGATGTTCTCATTAGAAGAGAATTATGGAAAATTATTAAATCCTTGAAAGGAGAGACGACTATTGTATTAACTTCTCACTATTTAGAAGAAATTGAAGCTTTATGTGATAGAGTAGCGATTTTAAGTAGTGGTCATCTATTAGATATAGGCACTGTAGAGGAAATAAAAGAACACGCAAAAGTAAACTCATTTGAAGAAGCGTTTGTGAAGATTGTAGGAGGAGATATCAAATAATGAAAAAGGTAATATTGTTTGCAAAAAGAAACCTAACTGAAATGATTAGAGATCCTCTTTTATATATCTTTTGTGTTGGGTTTCCTATCTTTATGATTTTGATGTTTAATGTAATATTACATTATATACCTGATGGACAAAGCCCGATTTTCTATGAAAAGAGCTTAATTCCAGGGATTGTTATGTTTAGCTATTCCTTATTAATGTTGATGTCTTCTTTGCTCATATCAAAAGATAGACAGAGCGCTTTCTTGAAGAGACTATTTTCTTCGCCTCTTAAAGCATATCAATTTATATTGGGATACTTAATTCCTTTTATTATTGTTGGATTATGTCAAACCGTTATTTGTATTGTTTCTGGGTATATATCCGGATTAATAAGTGGCAGAGGTTTTGTTGATTTTGGTAATGCATGCTTGTTGTTTATTGAGATGCTTCCAATGATGGTTATTTGCATCTCATTAGGTATGATATTTGGAACAATTTTGAATGACAAAAGCTCACCTGCAGTATCATCAATATTCATTTGTGCATCTGGCATCTTGGGTGGTGCCTGGATGCCATTAGACACAATGGGAAATTTTGAAAAGGCTTGTGGTTTCTTGCCTTTCTATGAATCTACTTATTTGGGTAGATGCATTACAGGCGCAACCCACACTCCAATTGATGAAGCAACCACACTTAACCCTGTTATTTATAATTTCAGTGATCGTGGAACCTTATATTTAGCCTTAATGATTGCCTATATGGTAGTGCTTGTTAGTTTGTCATTGTTTGCTTTCACAAATAAAATGAAAAAAGATATCAGCTAATATATAGTTAAAACATGAAATGTTTCACATTTATCGACAATAAACAAGAAGAAAAAGTAGTCATCTACGCAAAGGAAAAAACTTCTTTAGTGGAAGAGATTGAAAAGCTAGTTTCTTCAACAGGTGTTTCTTTAACTGGCACCTATGAAGATACTACTATCTTGATTGATCCAATTGAAGTTGCTTGTTTCATTGTGGAAGGCGGAAAAATCTTCGCTTTAATCGGTGAAAAGAAATATCAACTTAAAGAAAGACTATATCAACTTGAGGATATGCCTTTTAATGAATATTTCGTTAAGCTAAATCAATCTTGTTTAGGAAACATTAAACAAATGAAAGAATTCAAAACCTCTATTGGCGGCGCCACTTTGGTTATTTTCAAAAATGGATACAAAGATTATATTTCTCGTAGAGAATTAAAACACGTGAAAGAAAGGATTGGCTTATAACATGAACAAATATGTAAAAAGTTATTTGCTCCGCGGATTAATCTTTGCGGGCTTTGGTCCAATTATTCTTGCAATTATTTATTTAATTCTAGAGTGGTCAGGAGTAAAAGTGGAATTATCTGTGTATCAGATTTGTTCTGCGATTATTACAACATACGTGATTGCGTTTGTTCATGCTGGTAGTAGTATATTCCCTCAGATTGAAAAATGGTCACCATTTAAGTCTGCGTTTTTTCAAGGTATATCACTTTATACTGTATATACAGCTGGATATTTGATTAACAATTGGATTCCGCTTAAACCAATTGTGATTCTCATTTATTCTTTAACATTTGTTGTAGCGTTTATCATTATTTGGATAATTATCTATCTTGTTTCTAAGAAAACAGTAAAGAAAATGAACAATAAACTCAATGAAATAAATAAAGAATAAAAAAATTCCCATAATGAAATAACAGCATTGATACAATAAATCAGTGCTGTTTTTTTGCAGATATTCAGTAGTTTTTAAACTAAGGAAATTTGCACTGTTATATAATAAAAGAGCCTTGAAATGGGGCAGGTGTCACTTAATCAAAAAAGTGTCACGGAAAGCAAAAGGTGTCATTGTATCATTTCTATTCACCTTTGCCATTCAAAATGTGCCCGAATCTTGTGCGCGTTTCCGATTACAGATTCGGTTAATGATAAAGTCCTGCAACTTTTATAAAAAGCAAATTGAGAGAAGCCAAAAACTGCTCATTAAAAGAAAAAACAGGAGATTAGGTCACTTTGTAAGTGGCCTTTTTGCGTAAGCGCCAATTTAAGAATCTGATGAGAAAAAACAATGCAATGGGTGCTGCGGAAGGCCCCACGTGAGACTGGGCGACATTCGGACGTTATATCAGCCTTTGAGGCCTATTTGAAGCACACGCTGATTTCGATTGGCACGAACGGATTCACGAAAGCGCTCTACAACCGTCACGTTTTTTCTGAAGAAGTAAAATGCGTCATTGGGAGCTTGAAACCGTCTGGAATCATCATTTACGGGCCTGCACCGGAATGACTTTTTTCCCCGGCAAAAGAAAAAAGGAACGCCCCTTTATCAATTCGATTCTTATATGAAGAAGAGGAGAAGAGCAAGATGAAAGGGGAAGATGAAACTTTTGACTCTAACTACAATTCCGCTCATTCTTATCTAGTTAGAATAGTCACAAAAGTGAATGAAATTGATGTTACTCGACATCAGCATCTTGAAATAAAGGGAGAACCTAATTCCGTTACCATCATTTGGCGCGATGGGGAGGCCATTCGAGAAAGATATTTTGACGAAAACGGGGATGCATATTTAGACATCGATTATAATGATCACGGAAATTCAAAATGCCATTCGGTTCCTCATCAGCATCGATGGCATCACGTGAAGGACGGAGGGCTCGTGAGAGGGCCTGCGGAGGATATAAAGAAACATGACTAAAGAACACGTACGCGAATGGATGCGCATTGGATATGAAATTGAATTCGAAAGCGATGGGAAAAAATATTCGTTATGCCCCTTTTTAGCAAAGGACGGAAAAATATGGTTCTCTTTTTGCGAATTCCACAAGGACACATTGGACGTGCCGGACATTGACACGCTGTGGGCGTCAACTTATCACGGCATGAAAGTGTCTGACATATTCGAGCCTGTCCCTGAAGATCAAGTTGATGGGCTGTGAGCAAACTTACCATTTCACTTAGGCTCTGTAACTTTTATTAGGCTTAATGGGGACGGGGCCGAAGGCCGCCTTTCCTGTTGTCCAGGATTTGGGGTACACCTCACCAGAAGGGCGGCCTTTTTTCATTTCTTTCTTCCCCCTCCTCATGAGGATGAAACACTTCCGAAAGCTTCCGAGCGCAATTAAAAAGTGTCGGACGGCAGCGCGGCATCGATTCATAAATGACTGTTTTTTTATCCTATCTTCCAAATTAAAACATTCGTTGATTTTTTTGAAGAAAATCTTAGTTAACGAAGCGGCTTTCAATATTTTTGCAAAATCTGCTTCGTTAAATCAACAAAATTGCGATTTCTTAATCATGAAATCCATCAAACAGACGTGACGAATTCCATTTCGTTTTTTCAAGAGACGATCGGTCGTCAGAATGTATTTTGGTGAAGCATCGCGAATGCTTTCTAAGGCGCGATACTCTCTTTCTTCCGTTTTTGGGCTCGAAAGAATGGTGTAAGCAACCTGAAGGAAGGCGTAATCACGACTCCGATTGCGCACGATGAAATCGCATTCGAGGTTGCCAATTTTCCCAACGCTGACGTCGTAATCGAATGAGCGGGCGTAGAAATAAACGCAGTTTTGGCTCTGTTTTACATGTCTACTGATAAGTTACTTGTCCCCGAAGACCCCGCAATGCCATTTCCCATATGCTTCCTTGACGTCGAAGGGCATTGCT
>CADBIO010000071.1 GCA_902794835.1 uncultured Erysipelotrichaceae bacterium | reverse complement strand
TTCTTGTCTTTTAATTCGCTTTCGGTCAAGGCGCCGACTTTCACCACGGCAACGCCGTTGGAGAGTTTGGCGATTCGCTTGGAGATATTCTTCTTGTCGTATTCGCTGGTGGCGATTTGAAGTTGAGCTTGGAGTTCGACGATGCGGTCTTCCACTTCTTTCTTCGATCCTTCGCCGCCGACGATAGTCGTAGAATCTTTCTTGACGGTGATTCGTTTGGCACGGCCTAAATCATTGATGGTAAGGTCTTTGAGTTCCATGCCAAGGTCTTTGCTATAGAATTTAGCGCCGGTAAGAATGGCGATGTCTTGCAAAGAGTTCTTTTGGGCATCTCCGAATTCTGGGGCTTTGGTGGCAACCACGGTGAAGGTGCCACGGAGTTTGTTGACGACTAAGGTCGAGGTCACATCAGAATCTAAATCATCGGCGATGATCAATAATGGCTTGTGGGCATCGACAACGCCTTGAAGCATCGGAACGATGTCATTGACGTTGCTGATTTTCATATCCGTCACCAAAACATAGGCGTTCTCTAATTCGGCGATCATATGTTCACTGTCGGTGACCATATAAGGGGAGATATAGCCTTTGTCATATTCCATGCCTTGGGAAAGGGTGAGCTCGTTTTCGGAGGTTTTGGATTCATCGACGGTGATCACCCCGTTTTTGCCGACTTTTTCCATTGCTTCGGCGATTAAATGGCCGATTTCTTCGTCATGAGCAGAGATGGAGGCGATGGCTTGGATATCTTCGTTGGTGGTCACTGGTTTAGAGATGGAAAGCAAATGCTCGGAAACGGCTTTGCCTGCTCTTTCGATGCCGGTGCGGACGAAGACTGGGTTGGCCCCTGAATCCACCGCTTCGATGCCACGATGGATGATGGCTTGGGCAAGGACGGTCGCCGTTGTGGTGCCATCCCCTGCTTTTTCGTTGGTTTTGTTAGCGACTTCATAGACGAGCTTCGCGCCCATATTCTGAAGAGCGTCCTTCAATTCGATCTCACGGGCGATGCTGACGCCATCTTCGCAGATCTCTGGGCTTCCATAGCCTTTGTCTAAGGCCACATTGCGGCCTTTCGGACCGAGGGTGACTTTGACGGTGTTGGCTAAGGCATCTACGCCTGCCACCATCTGGTCGCGGGCTTCTTTTCCTAATTTAATTTCTTTTGCCATGGTGATTTTCTCCTTTTTCAGTCATTGACAACGGCAAGAACATCTTCGGCTTTGAGAAGAAGATATTTATGCTCGCCATCTTCATATTCTGTTCCGGCATATTCGCGATAGATGACCTTGTCTCCTAAGGCGATGCCTTCGATAGCAACCAATTTGCCCTCTTCCCTTCTTCCCGGGCCTAGGGCAACGACGGTTGCGATATTTCCTTGTTTTTTCTCTGTCGTGAGAACAATCGAGCCCACTTTCTTCTCAGAAGGAAGTTTCTCGAGTAAAAGATAATCGTTCAATGGTTTAATCATTGATATATGCCTCCTTTTTTAGGTACGGCTATTATAGTAGTCCGGTTTTTGGCACTGTCAAGGGCTAAGTGCTAAAAATTAGTCAAAAGTAAAGATTTTATCGAATAAATATTTTTGTTCTTTTTGATAAAAAAAGAGGGACGCTTTAGGCATCCCTCATGGGCGAAGAAGGAATTAGACGATGGTGGAATCCCGCTTGGTGAAATGGGCTTCGAAGCGGCAGGTTTTCTCCATTAGGTTGTCTTGGATGAGATCCGTTAACATCCACATGGCTCGTTTCCCCACTTCTTGCATATCGATTTGCATGCTAGAGAGGGTTGGGCGGACGATGTTGGCGTATTTCGTTCCGACCAAAGAGAGCACTTCCACGTCTCCTGGAACAGATAATCCAGCATCGGTGGCGGCGTTGATAATTGCAGAAGCCAAAGAATCACGATAAGCGATGTAATATCCTCTGGATCCTTTTGGATCTTCGGTGAAACGTTGATAGAAATCGGCGTAAGTATGGCTATAGGAATCATCACAATTGAGGACGTGATAAGGTCTTCCCAGTTCTTGATGCATAGAAGCAAAGCAACGTTCGCAATGGTTAAGCAATCTGCCACCGTCATGGACATGGACGAAGGTCATCTCTTTGTCGCCGCCTTTTTCATAATATTGACGGATAATGCGTTTTAATTCTTCGCCATAGGAGAATTTGATGCTTCCTGCTTTTTCCCCAGTCAAAACGGTATTGATGACGATAGCAGGAACGGAATAGGAATTGATTTTCATGACGTCCTCTTCACTTAATTCGTCGTCAAAGATGATGGCGCCATCGACATGGGTGGTGATGACTTTCTCAATCATGGAAAGGGCCTCTTCGTGGGAATGAGAGGTCGTGAAAAGGGTTAAAACAAAGCCTTTTTGTTTGGCAATTTCAGAGATTCCGGAGAGAAGATTCGAAATATAGACATAGTTGGCGCTGGGGATGATGACGCCGATATTGGTGGTTTTGTTGGTAGCCAAAGCTTGAGCCAAGCCAGAAGGCTTATATCCTAATTTCTTAATCGTGGCTTCTACTTTTGCTCTGGTGGTATCGGTGACGTTGCCTTGTTTGTTGATGACGCGAGAGACGGTCGCAAGGGAGACTCCTGCTGCTTGCGCGACTTGATATATCGTGACCCGATCTTTAAGGTTGTTCATGCGGATCTTTCCTCCTAAACATCTTTATTATGATGAAAACGAAAGCGTTTTCAATGAAAATTTTTTCAAAAGGTTTTTCCTTCTCGATCTTGGGTATTAAAATTCTTAGAAAATATGGTATTTTCTCTATTTATTTGTCTTCTGATTGTTGAAAGAGGCGAAAAAAATCAGACGAAAGAAAAAAACCGTTTACCATTCGTAAGCGGTTCTTTTTCTTGTTTGTTTCAGAAGATCAGAGAATGCCTCCGTGAAGCTTGGAATATAAACTTTCTCGGGTCTCATAGACTTTCTCGGTGAGATCAACGTAATGGACGTGTGGCATCTCGGGACGGAGTTCCGATTCCCAGACACGATGTTCTAATTGTTCTTTGACGAAAGCCTTCTTTTGCAAAATGGTCGGAAGTTCTTTGACCAATTCTCCTTGAATGATATAAGGAACGAGGATTTTCTCCACGCGATATGGGATGATTTCTCTCTTTTTCCGGAAAGCATCGGGGGAAAGGTCATAAACCGTCAATGGTTTCCCTGCTTCAATCACTTCATCATCCATGGAGATGATGTCGCATTGTCCTTGATTGAATTCATCAAAGACACGCCAGGCAGTGAGTTTTCCTGGGATGATGGCTTTGGAAGCAGAATCCGAGCATTTCATCTTCGGAGTGTAGCTGCCATCTTCATTTTTGACGGCGACTAATTTATAAACGCCGCCGAAGACAGGGTCCGTAGCAGAGGTAATGAGATTTTCTCCGACACCATAGGAATCAAAACGGGCATCTTCATAGATTTCCATGCTGCGCATCTTCTTCTCATCCAAGGAATTGGAGGCCACCAATTTAATATATGGTTTGCCGACTTTGTCGAGTTCTTTTCTAAGACGTTTGGAACTGCGGGCCAAATCGCCAGAATCAATGCGGGCCGATTTGACGCGTTTGGATGGGTCGTTAGGATATTTGGCAATCAGTTCATCGTCGATCTTGATGAGATTCGGAAGCCCTGATTCAAAGACAGAATAAGTGTCTAAAAGCAAGGAGACGTTGTCAGGATAAGTCTCGGCGAAGGCGCGGAAAGCGTCAAGTTCGGTAGGGAAGAATTCAATGAAGGAATGGGCGACGGTTCCCACGGCTTTTACATCAGGACCATATTTCATCTCAGCCAAGCAATTGGCCGTGCCGATGCATCCGCCTAAGATTGCGGCATAAGCCCCGTCATTGCCGGCGCTTTCTCCTTGGGCACGACGGGTGCCGAATTCCATGACGTTACGTTTGGTATGGCTAGAAAGGCCAGA
>CADBIO010000070.1 GCA_902794835.1 uncultured Erysipelotrichaceae bacterium | reverse complement strand
CTTGGACGGGCGACACCGGTTTTCTGCAATTGTTGGATCAAAACGTCTTCCGGTGAGCCGGCGCCATAATTGGTTTGCACCTCTTTGTTTGCCGGAATCATCCCGGTAGCGTCGGTGATGGTTTTGGATGCGACGGCATTGGTCAGATATTTCAGTAATTTCACGACCGGCGTCTTGTCCGTTCTCTGATTATTGCCGATGGCGAAAGACCAAGACCCGTTGGCGCTGGCGGCTTTGACCTCTTTTGGATAAGGGAGCAAACCCCAGGCATCGCGGTTTGGGAAGGTCGCTGGATATTTGTTGTCTAGATCTGGGATCGTCCAACCACTGGAAAGGTACATTCCCACTTTGCCGGTGAAGAAATCCGTCGCCCCAATGCCATAGTTGGTATATTTGCTGGTGACGAGGTCTTTCAAGAACTGGAAGCCGTTTTTCGAAGCAGCGCTGTTGAAATAGCCCTCGGCGACAAAGCCACTTTCATCGACGAAAGAACCGCCGGCGGCATAAATAAATGGATACAAAAGATAGGTTGCCGTCTCGTCTTTGGTGGCGTCTAACCGCATATCGACTGGGGTAACGCCAGAGGCAGCCAATTTCGCGCAGGCTGACTTGAATTCGTTGAACGTCCAAGGGTTGTCGACGTTGACTCCGGAAACATCGATTCCAGCCGCCGAGAAAAGATTCTTGTTGTAATAGAATCCGGCGCTGGATTCTTGAATCGGAATGCCATAAGTCTTGCCATTGTATTGATTCAAAGTAATGAATTTGGCTTTTTCTTCGGCGCTTAGATAATCGCTGAAATCGTATAAGAATTGGCTTTCGACATAAGCAGCGCAGTTCGGCGCGTCGAAAGTGATGATGTCAGGAAGCGTGCCTTCCAATAAATCGGTCGAAAGTTGTCTCTCATAAGCCGAATCTCCGGCGGTTCTGGCAACAAAAGCCGCAGTGACTCTGATGCCTTCGCTGGAATATTCTTTATTGAAACCATCGACTAATTTTTTGTAGGCAATTCCCTCAGAAGATTTGCTGTCAACGTGAAAACGGATTTTGAGGTTAGTTGAGCCACTGCCTCCACCGCCGCCTTCGGTTTCGTCGGTTCCACCGCCGGCACAACCACACAAGAGAAGTGAGGTCATGATCAATCCTAATAACGCTTTTTTCATAAAAGCCTCCTTATTTTGTCGATTTGCCCTTGATAAAGTGACAATCGAAGATATTCATGGGTTCAACGTCTTTTTCTCCGTTGATGAGTTTGATGAGCAATTCCACGCAACGCTCAGCCATCTTCTTGAGTGGCTGTTCTAAAGTCGTGATCCTCGAAGCCCCGCCGTTTTGGAATTCGCCATCGTAAGAGACGATTTGAAGGTCTTCGGGAACTTTAATATGGCCGCTTTCGATCCTGTCATAGAGACTGCTAGCAAGGGTGCATCCCGAAACGAAGATGCCGTCGAATTTCTCTTTTCTTTCAAAAAGATGGTTAACGACCGAGGATTCCTCTCCATGGGTGACATCTTCATTGATGACAAGGGGTTCTAGATGATGTTCTTTCATCACGTCTTGGTAAGCCTTTTCTCTTAAGCTCACTTCGCTGGCTTGACTCGGCTTGGTCCCAAGATAAGCGATTCTTTGACATCCTTTCTGAATCAGATATTCCACTGCAGCCTTGCTCGCTTCGTAATTATTGGAAGTCACGATCGGGATGTCTTTCCCCAAATGACGATCAATGGAAACGACGGCCAAATTCTTGAATTCTTCTTCGTTATGCTGGTAATGGGTAACGAAGATCGCCCCATCCGCTTCGTTTTGAGCGACTCTACGAAGAATCTCGTTTTCTTTCTCGATGCGGTGTTGAGAAGAGGCGACAAGCAAAGAATAGCCACGTAAGTCCGCGGCAATTTCCAATTCTGCGATCAATTTGGAGAAAAAAGGATGATTGATGACCGGGACTAAAACGGCAATGACGTTGCTTTTGTTCTTGGAAAGGCGCTTGCCGGCCACATTAGGAACGTAATTCAGCTCTTTAATCGCCGAAAGAACGCGTTTCTTTGTCTCCTCGCTGATTTGCGGAGAATCGTTTAGGACACGAGAAACGGTTCCGATGCCGACTCCGGCTTTCTGAGCCACATCTTTAATGGTTGGCTGCCTCATAAAGCCTTTCTCCTTTTCGCACGGACCAAGAACAATGCGGCAACAACGCCACCAGCAAGCAAAAGAGAGCCTCCGACAGAGAATCCAACAATCAATCCCGTAGGATCTTCATAGGTCGTTTTGTCAATCACGGTCTCGGATTGTTCATTCACAACAATATGGAAAGTGATGTTTCCGTTGATCGTCACTTCGTTGTCCCCTAAGGCTAAGCAATCTTTAGCGATATGGAGGGTGTAATCTTTGACTTGATACTTCGAAGCATCGATTTCTTTGCCGTTGATCGCAAGACCATTCACCGCCAAGGAACCGATATAGACAGTCGCATCGATGCCTTCTTCCATGATGACATCTTGGATTTGAGTCGTTGGAAGAGACAAAACATCGACATTGATGAGGAAAGAATAGGCACTGCCAAGGACGCGGAATTGATATTTTCCGGTTTCTCTTAGCAGGCTGAAATAGGCTTCTTTGATATAGAGTTTGCCGTTTTCTTGGAAATAAAAGCCTGGTTCAAGTCTCACATTTCCTGCCGTGACGTTATAAATCGCAGAAACGAATTGCTCATCTTTCATTTCGATGGCCAAATCACCACCGCTGTATTCATAATTCTCCTTGATCAAAGATAAGGAACGGAATTGTGCTTTTCCGGAGAAAACATTGAGGCCGAATCTTCCTTCCAAAGGCTCGTTGTCTGCTAAAGTGTGTTGAATCACCACAGACCCATTGGCAGAGATGACGATTTCTTTGCCATTAGCTTTAACGGCTAACGAGATGTCTTTCAAGCCGAGGGAAAGATTGGCACTTCTGGCCAATTCGCCGTGCGTGGACCATAATTTCACAATGTTTTCCGAGGTGTCATAATTGGCTACAAGGTAGCTAGACATATCGCTGTTGGCACGGAAAACCAAAGAGGCGGCAACGCCAGAAAGGATATCGAATTTGCCCGTATAGGTGAAATCGCTCCCTTTTTCCTCAGATAATAAGAAAGCGTTGCCGGAAGTCTTTTCTCCGGAGATAAAGCCATCGCCCATAATCCATTGTCCGGAGACGATGTTTTCTTTACGGAAGGTGAAATCCGAATCAAAAGAAGAAGGATAAACATGGATGCCAATCAGTTTGCTTTGTCCGCGGGCGCTGACTTTCAATTGAGCGTCCCCTGCTTGTTTTACGGCGAGATTGACGCCTTGATCGCTTGGTGAAAATTTGATCACATCCTCGCCAGAAAGCAATTCCCACGTCAAGGAGGCATTGCCGCTGAACCAGCAGGTTACGAATTTGCTGGTGTTGAAATTCATATCAAGCTCGACTTCTGTGCTAGAAACATAAAGCACTCCTTCATCATCACTTGTCGCTTTCCGCCAAATAGAGGAGACTTCGTTGAAGGAAAGGGAATTGATCGTCGCTTTTTCTGCCGAGAGGAAAGCTCCTGTCGAATAAATTGAGGCCGTGGTCACGAAATAGAAACTGAGCGAGAAATCCTCGCAGAAAACTTCCAATCCTCCATTATCGGAAAGGACGTAGAACGTTTTGGTGTCGCTATCGCCAAGGATATGGGAAGCGTATTTCTGATGCCAATCAACATTGGTGTTGATGCCTTTGTCATCCAAATAAGTGCGGTCGACATAATAGCCGTCGATGGTGTTCCAGCCAAACTGCATGTATTCGTTTTCGCCGACATCCACGCGGAAAATGATTGGACTATCATCTTCTACCGTGAGGGAGGCTTCCATCTCGAAGATATGGGTATGGATGTCCTTTAATGGGTTCTCGCTTTCGGAAGTCAAAGCTTGGTTAGAAAGCT
>CADBIO010000069.1 GCA_902794835.1 uncultured Erysipelotrichaceae bacterium | reverse complement strand
TAAAAAAGAAAGGGCTTACATTCAACAAAGGAATCATATTTTTTGAATTTTTCGAAAAAACAAGCTGTATCAAACAAAACGGAAAATCATTTGCTTTTGCCGTCGTTCGATAATTGACCTTTTAATAAAACTTAGTTTATTATAAAACTTAGTTTAATTAACGGGAGGGCGCGCATGAGCGAGATCGTCGTTTGTGAAAATTATTTTGTCCGAATCCTTTTGCCTTATTTAAAAAACAGGGACGTGACCTTTCTCTCGCCGGAAGATGTTTTCCGAGCTTATTTGGGTGAAGTCTCTCAGCAAAATCTTTTTGACGTCTATCAAAATTTCGCAAAAATGAACTTCGCCTATGCCCGTTATTTGGCTAACGCCGCCCTTTATTTTCACGAAAAGGAAAGAGATGTCTCCCCTACCGATGACCTTTATGCCATAGTGAAAAACGTTCATGAGCATATCAATTTCTCCCCAGATGAAGTTACTGCCCATCTTCTGGAACAAAACAAAGTTCAACTCTATCTCAATGGTTCTTATCGAGGGCTGGAACAGCTTTTAAACAACCACGGGGTGGCTTTTTCTTATCTCACTATTCCGGCTTTGGAAGAAACGAAACCATCAGTTCCGCTCGTTTGTTATAAAGACTTCAAAGAAGAAGCGTTAGAGACTCTGAACCAAATTGCCGGATTATTAAATCGCGGGGTTAATCCCTCTACCATAGGGATTTGTTTGCAACAAGACCTTTGGGAACAATTCCGTGAAATTGCCGATCTTTTCCCAATCTCTCTTTCCTATGAAAACTTGCCTTTAAAAAACGTCTCTGCTTTAGATGGTTTGCTCACGTCGGTCAAAAACGGAGAAGCTAAAAAGATTCTGGAAGAGACTTATTCTGGCGAATCTTTTGAAGCCCAAATCGCATTCCAAGATGCTTTAAGGGATTATCTTGAAGATGAAATCGAGGGAGAGGGGTATGACGAATTCCTTTATGACGAGATGCAAGACTTCATTGCTAATCGTTCATTAACCACCAATTTAGAAGGGATTAAGGTCGCCTCGTCTTTCAACGCTTTGCTAAAACGTGCCAACATTTTCTTCTTAGGATTGAATTCCGCTTACCCTGCATCTGCCAAAGACAGCGATTTCCTCTCCGACGATCGAAAGAATAATTATTCTTATTTGAAGACTTCCGACGAAAAGAACGAGAAGAACGAAAAAGAATTAATCGCAGAAATCAACCATTATCGTCTGCAGTCAGATAAAGGGTTCTCCCTGGTCTGTTCTTTCCATGATCCAGTCACTTATTCCAACCAAAAAGATGGAGAAAAGAACGTTTCACCTTTTGTAGAAGACGGAAAAACGTTCTTCTTGCAGCGTTTTGTTCCTTCCGAAGAAAACGCGATTCGATATAGCAAAGACGCAGACCGTTTTATTTACGCTGCCTTAAAAGACGATCACGACAATTATGGTGATACGTCTCCCTTATTTTCCTCTTTAGACAAGAAAGAATTGAAAAAAGGAAAGAAACATTCCGTCAACAACGGAAAAGAAGGGCCGACTTTTGAATTCCCTCCCGATATGGAACTTTCCTATTCCTCAATGTCGGATTATTTCAAATGCCCATATCTTTTTCTCATCAAACAAGGGTACGGCATCAACGATTCCGAGGAAGGGAGACAAATTGTCTTTGACTCAGGAACCATGATGCACAAAGTCTTTGAAGATTTGCTAAAACGGGGAGAGATTCAAGATTTTGAAACTTCATATGAAGAGGCATTTAATACCAAAAGAAATGGGGATCCCGTAGAACCAGAGAAGCGCAAAGAATTCTCTTCTCTAAGTGGCCACGATCAATTCTATTTACGACAGATGTATGATTTGGCGGTAAAGTTGAAGCCAGAGATTGAGCTGGTTTGCCAAACGTTGGGTTTAAATCACGCAGAGACGGAAAAGAAGTTCCAAGCAGCCATCAAAACAGGGGAAAACCTTTCTGTGGAAGCGATAAGAAAAGGAGAAGGCGGTTTTACGATCAAAGGCTATATCGATGCCTTCTTAAAGAACGAACAAAATCAATTTGTGATCCTCGACTATAAAAGTGGCAACCACCCCTTCAATTATGACAATGCCTATTACGGCTTTGATATCCAATTGCCCCTATATGCTTGGGTCGAAGAAACACTCACCAATCAACAACCTTTAGGTTATTATTTCGTCTTGCCATTCAGCGGAAAGAAAAATTACCTCATTACCAACCCCGCTTCTTACGAATATCCATTTTCCGGCGTCTCTTATCGAGGCGAGGATGGACAATATTTGATTCAGCCCGTCGTGAATGAAATGAAGAAATACATTAAAGACACTAACGCCAAAAAGCCATTCACCAGCGAGCAAGTTGCAGCCTTAGAAGAACAACTAAAAACGAACCTAAACAGCATCATCAACACCTTGAAGAACACCAAGGAATTCCCTGTCGTGCGGAGCCAATTCGTGGATGAGACGGGGTTCCCAAAAAGCAACCAATGTCTGCATTGTCCTTACGAAGATTGTTGTTATCTTAATTTAAGCGATAGCAATCAGCATCGGGATTTAAGAAGCCAGTTGGGCGAAAGCGAGGAAGAAGAAAATGAGCATTGATCCAATTTATCAAGACGACCTCGATATTCTTGTTTCTGCAGGCGCTGGAACTGGAAAAACATTTACTCTCAAAAAACGCATCGCAAGAAAAATCAGCCAAGGAAAAGGCGATCTAAGAAAGATGTTGATTTTAACTTTCACCAATCTTGCTGCCGCCAGTATGAGAAACAAAATCGCCGAAGAGCTTAAAGACCCTTGTTACGCCGACAATAAATTTGTTCAGCAACAATTGAAATACCTTGCCGGAGCCGACATTTTGACTTTTGACGCCTTCAATCAAAGGTTGTTAAAGAAATATTTCTATAAGATTCCGGGATTTGACCCGAATTTCCAAGTGGTCGCCGGAGGAGCGCTCAATTATGAATTAAATTTGGCCATCGACAATGTCTTGGAAAATTATTACAGCCCAGAGAACGAAAACAACGCTCTTTGGCGAGCGTTCCTTTCCATTTATACCCTAAAAGACGACGACAAAATCAGGAATTTAATCAAAAAAGGCATCTATGTTCTCCAGAAGAAAGCGAATCCCGAAGATAACGTTAAAGCCTGGATTGCCGATGCCGAAAATGACAATGCATCCGTCGTTGCAATGGGGAGAGCTTACGTTGATCGTCTTTCTAAGGACAACGAAGAAAAATATCGCCGTTTCGTCCATGCTTTAGAAGAAATTAACGGCGCCGTTGATGCTGGAATCCTTCCGGGAGCAACGAAATTCAATCAGATCTATGTCGATAATATGCCTTTGATTGATGGGGCAAAGACATTAGACGATTACAAGATGGTAATCGACCTCTATGACCATAAATCGACATTGAGAGGAAAGGCGTCGGAAGAGGAAAAACAACATCCCGCAGTCACCACTTTTAAAGATACAAAGTCTTCTTGGGTTAAGGCATTAAGAGAACTCTGTGCTTATCAAGAAGATAACCGTTGGGTGGATATTCTTAAAAAGCAAGGAATCTACCGAAAACTGTTGGTGGAAATCGTCTGGAAGGTCTTCAGAATTTATCAGAAGCAAAAAGAAAGCAATCACGTGTATGAATTTTCCGATTTAAACCAGATTGCTTTGTGCCTTTTGTCTACCGATCCTTCTGTTCGCCATGATGTTGCTAGAAGTTATGAAGATATCATGATCGATGAATATCAGGACAATTCCGACCTTCAGGAGGTCTTTGTTAATCTTTTACGGAACGATACTGCCTTTGAAGGACATCTTTTCTTCGTTGGCGATATTAAGCAATCCATTTATCGTTTCCGAAACGCCAATCCTAAAAATTTCTCGGATCGTGACGAACGTTACCAAAATCATGAAGACGGCGGCGTGCGTGCCACTTTGCCAAAGAATTTCCGTTCCGCCCCAATGGTAATTGATTAT
>CADBIO010000068.1 GCA_902794835.1 uncultured Erysipelotrichaceae bacterium | reverse complement strand
CTTTCGTGAGTTTCCTGACTGTGGAGGAAATCGTTGGGATGACGCCGGTAGAGAATGTCAGCCATTCTTTTTTCAGGGCAAGATGATGACGTTCTTGGTAAAAAGAAAGATAAGCCTCATACCAATCATCATTGACATCGGTATAACCATAGAGAGGGTGAGAAGCCCGTTGAAGGATGGCTTTTTGGATTTCTGGGGCGATCGGAAAATCCATATCCGCCACCCACATCGGCAGTTCTTTTTCTTGACAATCCCATTTGATGGAACCGCTGTGGCGACGGTCGATGACTTGGTCAAAATCATATTTCATGATAAGAACCGTCCTCCTTTAGGGCTTCGATTTTGGTTTTCTGATGATCGATGGCGGGGTCGTCACGAATCACTTCTTTCACCCCATTGACTCGAATATGGCCGTTAATCGGATTTTTGATGGATTCGAATTCGCTTAAGATGGTGGCTTCTATCTCCGAGCAATATTCAAACGCCAAATCGGTATCTAAGACGATGCAATCGATCAATTTGACGTTTTTCATATAGCAGAATCCTTGATGAGAACGGATGGTGCAACGGACTAAAGTGACATCGTCTGAATTCCAGCCGAAATATTCTCCGTCAATCTCGCAATTCTCCAAATAAACGTGTTTGCAATTCCAGCAGGCATCTTTGGAATGGAGGATGGAATTCTTGATTTTGAGATTCTCTCCTCCGTCGAAGAAATAATCTCCTTCGAGATAAAGATCTTCGATCGTGAGATCTTTGCTTTTCATCCCAAAATAAGGGGCTTCTAACGCTTTGACGTGTTCTAATTTCACCCCTTCGCACCACCACAAGGTCTCTTGACCATGATGGAACGTGATATTTCTTAGGGTGATGTTGTGGTTCTTCCGGAAAATCTTGGGGGCGATGATGTCGCAATCTTCAAAGACGGAATCATCCGTATACCAAACTCCAGAACGGGCCATCTCCAGCCATTGGCAATGGGAGACATGATGGCCTTTCCCATACCATAGAGGGTATTTCCAGCCAAAGGTGCTTCCTTTGACGATTAGGTTCCTTCCTTCTTTGAGAGGAGATTCTCCATCGTCAAAGAGACAGTCTTCGATGGTTGCGTTTTCTTTTTTGAAGAGGGCGCGTTCCCCGGTAAGGTGTTGGTGATGATATTCTTGCATAAAGATTCGCTTTCTTTGCTAAAAACGATTATAAACACGACAACGTCTTTTACCAAAGAATGTGCTTGTTTTTTTCTGTTTTAGGTCCCCAAAGAATGCATTTTTAAATGCATTTGGAAGATAGTATGTTATATTTTCTCTATGAGCGAGATTCGGGAAGTAAACGAAATCAAAGTCAACAATGAGCCCCTCAAGGATTGGGGCAAGGTCGATAATTTAGCCACTTCCGATGAGCTTCGCCCCCAGGCAGGGAGTTCCAGCGATGGTGGCTCTCTTTACGCCAGACAACGTCGGGCGAAGAAGATCGGCAAAGGCATAGGAATCGCCGTGATTTCCGTGACTGCCGTTTTAACGGGCGGTTCGTTGCTTTCGAGCTTTATTAGCGATCCTGTGTTGAATTCCATCACCGTCACTCCTGATGAAAGTTCGATTCAAGTCGAGGCTACTATTGAGAACAAGCAAGGTTTGAAGACCATGCTGCAATTATTGGTAGACGGGACGATGAAAGAAGAAAAAGATTGGACCGTTAAAGGCTCGGCGGATTTTTCTTATGTTTTTCAAGACGTTGATTATTCCCGACAAAACATCGTGGAGCTCTATTTCACCAATCAAATTGATTACACAAAAATTCTTTTCCGCCAGGAAATCAGGGTTTCTGATATTCTGAGCGAAGAGACGAATTCGGTTTCCGAGGAGGCATCGTTATGAACGAAAATGAGAAAAAAGGCTGGTGGTCCTCAAAAACCACCGGAGGCAAGGTTAGATTCATTCTGACTCAGGTAGTCGTCCTGATTGCCTTGATCATCTTATTCGGGGTGATTTATTGTCGGCAGATCTTTGGCGATGAGTTTGGCGACAAAGTCCTAGGCGAAGGCATTGAAAATGGCTGGATTGCCCTTGGCACCAGCGCGGTAGAGAATGGGACGAAAGTGGCCGTATCCTTAATTGTCATCTTCTTATTATTTTTGTTGGATTATGTCTTGAGTTTTGTGGTGAGACTCACCACTAGAGCGAATAAAAAGGCGCGGACCATCGGGTCATTGATTCGTTCTTTGATCCACTACATCACCGTCATCGTGGCCATTGCCGTGGTCTTGGCCGTATGGGGGGTGGATGTGGCTTCGATTGTCGCTGGCTTAGGGGTCTTGACTTTGATCATCGGCCTTGGTTGCCAGGTTTTGATTCAGGATGTCATCAGCGGCCTTTTCCTGGTCTTTGACGATTATTTCGATGTCGGCGATATGGTCATCATCGATGGTTTCCGGGGTTATGTTTCTCAAATCGGGTTGCGTTCGATCAAGATCGATGATCGTTTGGGCAACATCAAATCGATCAACAATTCTTCGATCACTTCTTGCGTGAATCTCTCCCGCGAAGACAATTGGGTCTTCTTCTCGATCGATGTTTCTTATAACGAAGACCCAAGAAGAGTCGAAGCCATTCTTTTAAGAGAGCTTCCGAAGTTGAAAGACAAATTGCCTCGGGCGATTATCCCTCCGACTTATCTCGGGTTAGACACGTTCGGGGATGCGGGGATTTCTTATAAAGTGTACGCCACTTGCAAAGCGGCTTATCGGTTCCAATTAGAACGTGATTTAAAACGGGAAGTGTTCTTGATTTTAAAAGACAATGACGTCTTGATTCCTTATAACCAGATCACCATCAACCAAGCCGATCCAAAAGACCGTCCTAGCCCTACTCCGACCGAGCAAGAAATCGTTAACGCCTTCTCTCGTTCGATTCGTGAAGCACCGAAGCAAGAAAAGAAAAAAGGCATCTTCGGTCATATGAAAGAAGCCTATGAAGAGACGGTTGAAGAAACGAAAAAAGAAGCAAAGGAAATCAGCAGAAAATAAAGAAAGGAGAGATGCCAATCTCTCTTTTTATTTCCATAGATATTCCATAAAATCAGGGATTTGTTTCTCCCAGCTTGCCTCATTATGAGAAGCACCTTCCACCCATTCGAACGTGGCCTGCCCTCCTCTTTTTTGGATGATATCAATCAATTCTTGATGGAAGGATTGAATCAACGGATTTCTTTTGATCCATCTTCCTCTTAATTCTTTGGAACCAAAGGATAAGAAGATTCGTGTATTGGGGTCGATTGCACTTTGTTTGGTCAATTTCATGATTTCTTCCTGGCAGGCATCGAAAGTTGAAGAAAGGCAGGCTGCCTTAGAGAAGATATCGTTATGGGCAAAAATCGAATAATAAGACATCAACCCTCCCATCGAGGAGCCGGCAATCATCGTATGTTCGCGGTCAGGGAGGGTCCGATATTTCTTATCGATATAGGGCTTTAGATGATGGACAAGCCAATCCATGTATTCTTTGCCTTCACCATGGATATTCATTCCTAATAAACGGA
This sequence comes from uncultured Erysipelotrichaceae bacterium, assembly GCA_902794835.1. GTDB lineage: Bacteria > Bacillota_I > Bacilli_A > RFN20 > CAG-826 > UBA4951. The sequence continues at coordinate 535 of CADBIO010000068.1, read as the reverse complement.
AAGAATAGGGAGAATACTCGTCCAGGCGTTTGTGGCCTTCGTGGTTGCATTCCACCCCCACGACGATGAATTTCTTGGGATAAGCGTCCAGGAATTCCTTCAAGCCCCAGGATTTCCCATAGGTGGCGTCTTTGTCGAAGAACAGGTTGTGGCCGTCGTACATGTAGATGACGGGGTAGCGTTCTTTGCTGCTGCCATAATCGTCGGGCAGGTAAAGATGGACGGTCCGTCTTAGATGGCTATAGGAGATCGTGGCCTGGAATTTCTTGATCATACAAGATGATTATAGGGCTTTCGGGAGGGAAAAGGAAAAGCCTCGCCGATAGTACGTAGGAGTCGATTGTCTTTAACGTACTGTAGTAATCCCTAATTTTTATTTGGTGCAAATTATTCCGACTGTGACAATCCTAACTGATTTCCCTCTTTGGGGAGATTTTCTGGTCTTGGTAACAAAATGACATCTTCCCCCATTCTTTTGGAGGACGCATTCCAACTAACAAAGAAGTCAACTTCAAGAACCATTATCTCGTTTTCA
>CADBIO010000067.1 GCA_902794835.1 uncultured Erysipelotrichaceae bacterium | reverse complement strand
TCATTTCGATTTAGAGATGTTCAAAGCCTACGCCAAGGGCTTTATCCGGGGAGCGAACGGAACCTTAACGGAGCAAGAGATTCGCCTCTTCCCTTATGCTGGATGGCTGCTTACCTATGAATGTGGCATCCGTTTCTTGACCGATTATTTAAACGGAGACACTTATTTCCATACGGATTATCCGGAACACAATCTCGTGAGGGCCCTAGATCAATTCGCTTTGCTGAAAGATATGGAAGCGAAAGAAAAAGAGGCTCAAGATTTTATCGAAAGCTTGCTGAAATAACAAAGAATCAAGAAGGAAGTGACCAAGTCATTTCCTTTTTTCTTTATTTAGGGTCATAATTATTCCATCGTAAGGGGAAATGGGAGAATGAAGTCAGTTAGAAAAGCATTATTTGTCTTCACTAGTGTCAGCGTGCTTTCCTCTTGCATGCTTGGGCTGGATATTTTTGACGATCACCAAAAGGCGACATCTTCTGATCTTAGCGATGTTCAATATGCGAACTTTTATTCCTATCGCGTTAGCGGAACAGATTATTTAACCAACAAAATCGTCAGCAATTTCCCTTATCGGAAAATCGGAGATATCCCTTTTATTCAAATGGAGCACGCCTTAGGAATGTTCCTCAAGGATGATTTGCGCCTTTCTATCCAAAACAACGTCTATACTTAAATAACCTGAGTTATACGGTGACTGTTGCGGTGGATGCATCAGAAGGCAAAATCACCATCTCTGATTATGATCGCTATTGTTCTTTGATTGCAGGATCTGAGAAAACGGGAAACATTTCAACTTTAGCGGGAATGGACTCTTATGTGACTTATGGCCAAAACGAGACCTACGTGTATGAAGAAGGGGGGCCACTCGTTCTTGATCTGGCCTCTTATGATTTGGATGTCATCGCTTATGGCAAAACGGTCTATATCCCTTTTGCCGTCGCTTCAGAAGTCTTTTTCGAGCCAAACGGAATTTGCTTCGCTTATAATGGCGACGATTTTTACTACCCTTATTCCAAAGCTTTATACAAAGAGGACAAAACCATGTCGTCCTACGGAAAGGCGTTCTATGGCGGTTCTTTGTCCCGAAAAAGAAAAACATCGGCTTTTGCGGTGTTCAATTACAACGCCCTATGCTTCTCGCTTGATTATTTTTATGGTTTCAGAGACAAAGGTTTTGCGCCAATTGACACTTATTTGAAACAGCACAATTCTTCGGTGAGAACGAGGCTAAGATCGACAGACGAAACTTCTTACCAAGACGGCATTGATGCTTTGCTTGATGGCTATCTTGGAGACGGACACACGGGAGTTTATGGCTATTCTGGGGTATATGGCGATGGCCAATTCGAAACTGCCGCCTATTCTAGTCGCAGTTATCATCTTTCCCAAACAGGACACACTTTGGCCTCTTTGAGAAAAAACCGATTAGGAGAATCTTTTTCCCCGGTTCGTTTCCATAACAAAACGGCATTTATCACTTTCGATTCCTTTGATTCGGCTTATAAATCATTCACCAAAGCCAACGTCCGAAATTACGTTGACCATGACACCTTTGCCTTTCTTTATGAGGCCTTTGAAACCATTGATAATGCCAGCGGCATCGAAAATGTTGTCTTCGATCTTTCTTTGAACGGCGGTGGAGCTGTGGATGGATTGATTGCCTCCCTTGGATTTTTAACCAATTCCGTGAATATCAACACCTATGATCCAGCCACAAAATCAAAGACACGCCTCTATTATTCGGTGGATACCAACCTAGATGGGGCGATCAATGAAAACGACGTTAAGCCATATCGATTCTATGTTTTGACTTCCAATTTCACTTTCTCTTCGGCGAATCTATTTGCCACCGTTTGCAAGACGCAAGGCGTTGCGACGATCCTTGGCGAGAAAAGTGGGGGAGGGGCTTGTGTTGTGCGCTCTTCTTGCACTGCGGATGGCCTGCCCTTCCAAATGTCAGGAAATACTCGTCTAAGCATTGTGGATTCCCTTGGGGCGTGGTCGGATAACGACGGAGGAATTGCCGCCGATCATTATTTAAATCGTTCCTATTACTATAACGACAGCGGGCTTGCCCAATATGTGGAGAGTCTGTAGTTGTTTTTGTCAAAAACTTTTAGTAAAACAAAACGTTCTTTACACGGAAGGTTTTAGCCTCTTTGTCATTTTTCGCCGAGGATATATCCAACGGCTGTATTTTTGTTAAAATACTTTTGTCTATGGAAATTGTGAAGCTGAAGCCAGCCTGCAAAGATTATATTTGGGGTGGCGATTTGCTCAAAAAATGGGGCAAAGAAAGCGAAAGCTCAACCATCGCCGAATGTTGGGAACTTTCTTTCAATCCTTCTGGACCTAGTGTTATCGCCTCTGGAAAAGAGACAGGAAAACTATTGATGGACGTTGCCACCAAAGAAGATATTGGGGAAGTCCCTGCTTCTTTTGCTTTTTTCCCGGTGCTTATTAAGCTGATCAATTCCGCCGCGAATTTATCCGTTCAAGTTCACCCTTCTGATGAATATGCCTTAAAAAACGAAGGGCAATTCGGAAAGACAGAGATGTGGTATGTCATATCGGCTGAACCTGGCTGTGGCCTCTATGTCGGCTTTAAGCAAAAAACGAGCCCTGAAGAGGTTGCTTCGAGGATCGAAGATGGGACAATCATGGACATTCTCAATTTCATTGAAGTCAAACCGGGCGAGACTTATTTCATCCCCTCGGGAACTGTTCATGCCATTGGGAAAGGAGTGACGGTCATTGAAATTCAACAAAACAGCACCTTGACCTATCGCCTTTATGATTACAAACGGATTGGCAAAGACGGCAAAGAAAGAGAACTTCATGTGGAGAAAGCATTAAAAGTTCTTAAATACGAACCTTACGAGCGGCCAGATTTCCAGCTTCCTTTAGTAGGGTCTTGCCCGTATTTCACCTCTTATCGATATCAGGTTGATGAAAAGGCAAAGGTGGAAGCTAAACCTTTCTCTTTTGCTTCGATTACGTTCCTTTCAGGCAAAGGGACAGTAGAAGGTATCCCTTATCGCAAAGGCGACACATTTTTTATCCCAGCAGGAAAAATTGGCCACATTGATGGCACAGGAGATTATGTTTTAACGGAGGTAGATCGTTAAATATGAACTACATTGGCATTGACGTTGGAGGCACTTCCATTAAAGGAGGATTCGTCTCGGAATCAGGTGAAATTTTGCATCGTTTCGGCTTTCCCATCGAAAAAGGGCTGCCCCAAGAGGAATATATCAATCGTTTAGCGGATTTGATCAATGAGGAAATTGTGAAAAACGATTACAGGAAATCGGATTTCGCAGGCGTCGGCATCGGCTGCCCAGGTTCAATCGATTCCGAGCTAGGCGTGTGCGATTATTCCAACAATTTGCAATGGTATGGCCTTCCTGTGGTATCCATCATCGAAAAGAGAACTGGGATGCCTTGCCGGATTACGAATGATGCGAATGCTGCGATGGCAGGCGAAGCTAAATTCGGGGTCGGAAAGAATTATCGAAATCTTGTTCTTTTGACATTAGGAACCGGTGTTGGTGGTGGCGTCTATATCGATAACCATCTTTACGGCGGGAACAAAGGCAAGGGTGCCGAATTAGGGCATACCATCATTGCCATGGATGGCGAGCCGTGCAGTTGTGGCCTTAAAGGGTGCTTAGAGGCATATGCTTCCGTTAGCGCTTTGATCCGGCAAACCAAAAAAGCCATGGAGAAAGACAAGAATTCCTTGATGTGGGACTATGTCGCCTATGACATCGATCGAGTGGATGGGAAAACCGCATTTGAATGCGCCAAACAAAATGACAAAACCGCCTTAGAAGTGGTGGATCAATATGAAGATTATCTCACCATTGGCTTGGTCAATTTCTCCAATATTTTCCGTCCTGAGGCCATCATTCTTGGCGGAGGTCTTTCCAATCAACGCGAATATTTGACAGACGCCCTCGCTGAAAAGCTTAAAGCGGCTCAATATGGCTATCGCCACACCCCGAAAGTGGAGCTCTTCGTTTCCGAACTAGGAAATGACGCCGGGATTTTAGGCGCCGCAGCCTTATTCATCGATTAAAGGAGAAATTATGAAATTCATCGTTTATGACAACCCAAAACAAATCGGCGATCATATTGGCAAAGAAATCGTCGATCTTTTAAAACGAAACCCTAAGGCGGTTTTGGGGTTAGCCACAGGTTCTTCCCCACTTCCGGTCTACGATTATTTGGCCAAGGCTTACAAGGCCAAGGAAGTCAGTTTTAAAGATTGTTATTCCTTCAATCTGGACGAATATATCAACCCTCCATTTGAAGAAGCGACCTATCGTTATTTCATGAAGGAGAATCTCTTCTCTCGTGTGGACATGGATTTAAGCCATACGCATTTCCCATCTTTTGAAAATATGGACACTTATGATGACGAAATCGCATCCATGGGTGGCGTGGATTTGCAAATCTTAGGTATCGGCAGAGATGGCCATATCGGTTTCAATGAGCCAAACACCTCCTTTGATTCCAAAACCCACACAACCCCATTAGAAGAATCCACCCGCATCGCCAACGCCCGATTCTTCCATTCTTTGGAAGAGACGCCTCACGAGGCTATCACGATGGGCTTGGGCACGATCATGCAAAGCAAGCACATTGTTTTAATCGCTTCTGATTTAACCAAAGTGGACGCCATCAAGGCATTATTAAAAGGCGAGAAAGATCTCCAATGGCCTGCCACTGTCTTATTGGACCACCCATCGACAGAGATCTTCGTCACAAAAGAAGTTTTTGACGAAGCGAACAAATAAAAA
>CADBIO010000066.1 GCA_902794835.1 uncultured Erysipelotrichaceae bacterium | reverse complement strand
CTCATGGAGATGGCGTCTTCCGTGTGACCGTCGATGGAAAGGAAGGAAACCAATTCTTTTTATCTCGCGGCGTTAAACATCTCCTCCGCATCCAAAGTGAAAAAGATGGGTCACGACTCATGTCGGTGGAACTCAATAAACCGCATTAGTTGGATCCAAGAAAGGAAACGTATGAAAAGAATCTTAAAAGCGCTTGCGTTGATGATTTTCCCTCTCCTTTCCTATGAAGTACCCGCACCTCAAAAAGTAGTTGCCAGCGCCACCCAAACCATGTTACATACCGACGGCAGTCAAATTAAAGATGCCAACGGAAACGCCATCACATTCCGGGGCACCAATTTTGGTGGATGGTTAATGCAAGAAGGGTGGATGGGTCCTGTTGGTTATGGTGAACTAGACCATCAGCAGTACACAAAAATTACTCCTTCCTCCACCTATGGCGATCTAAGCGCTTCAAATGCGATTGACACAAAAGTTGTCGATGGCCACACCGTCAATGACTTATCTACTTATTGGCAGTCTGGGGTTGCCCAAACGGCGGACGGCTCTGAGTTATTGATTGAACTTGACGAAGCTCGTTACGTTGAAAAAATCGTCGTGGAAACCGGCCCCAATCACGTTGGCGATTATCTTCGCGGCGGCACGGTATGGCTTAGTCAGGATTGGACCAATTGGTTTTCTCCTTCCAGCTTAAAAATTGATGATTCGCGTTCTAGCGAAGGCATCGTCGTGCTGGATATGGGCCCACAGCTTGCGAAATATTTTGCGATACGTCCTTCGCAATCTTCTGAGGACGGTCAATGGTGGACGGTTGCGAACATCAGCTTGTGTATGGGCGATGAATATCACGTACGTACCACATTATTTAGACGTTTCGGAGAGGACGCAACGAATCAATTGTTTGCTACCTATCAAAACGCATGGATCCAAGCCAGCGATATCGCCAAGATTGCCTCCATGAACATGAATTTTGTGCGGGTTCCTGTGTATTGGATGGATTTTATGCACCCAGACGGAACGTTCCGTACCGACAGCAACAATGGCTTTGCCAAACTCGATTGGGCGATTCAACAATGCGCACAATACGGCATCTATGTCTTGATTGATTTCCATGGGGCACCGGGTGGCGATAATTGCTGGGCAAGTTGTGGCGAAGCAAGCCCAGTGCCCACCAAGTTATACGCCGGGGATACCGCAACCGTAGCTTGGAACCAAAACGTGGTGTTAAACATTTGGAGCGCCTTGGCAACACGTTATAAAGACAACCCAACCGTAGGTGCTTATGGCTTGTTGAATGAACCCGTCTTGAATTTTGATACCAATGCTGCCTATGAAGATTTGAAATACGGATTCTACGACCGCATTTATCAAACTGTCCGTGCGATTGATACCAACCATATCGTGATTTTCGAAGAATTTATGGACTGGAGCGTTGCCACCAATCGGCCAGAACGGGCAACTTGGACGAACTATATGTTTGAAAAACATCCCTATGACATGGATCATCCAAAAGACTGGTCCTCTCAAAAACAGCTCGCGAACAATACGGTTTCTACGATGAGCCAGATTCAAACCCAGTGGAACGTTCCTTTGCTGGTTGGTGAATTCTGTCTTTATTACTTCTCCGACGTATGGGACGACTTTTTATCGGATTTAAATCGGAATGGTATTTCCTGGACAAATTGGGCGTACAAAGTTCGCGGGACGATTTATGACTCTGGCGGCGGAAACTGGGGTTACTACAATACGTTTGATGGCGAAGAACCAGATTTATTGCATGACTCTTATAGCCGGATTCAATCCTTATGGGGCGCATGCCAAACTTCGCATTTCCAAGAAAACGCTGCCTTAGTTCGTCTTGTTTCAGCGAGGGCTGATGGCAGTACTAACCATCCTTATGTTGCGCTAGACCGGAGCGGTTGGAAGCTTAGTGCATCAAATACAGCATCTCTTCCTTATATCTATCCCCTTTCGTTCTTAAAAGACGGCATTGCTTCTACACGATGGAGCAGTGGCGTGGCTCAAGCGGCCGGGCAATGGCTGATGGTCGACTTCGGCCAAAACGAGAACTTCGACAAGATTGAGATGCTTGGTTATCAAGAGGATTATCCGGGATCCTATGAAGTGTCTTCCTCTTTTGACGGAGTGAATTTCAGTACAATTGAGCTCAATAATGTAGGCATTGGCTTTGGGACAAAGATGGTGCTCTTACCAAGCACCCCTCAGACAGCCCGATATGTCAAAATCACCTTAAAAGGTCCTTATGAGACCAATAACTGGTGGTCCATTTGTGAATTAAACATCCTTTGGCGTAATGTGAACGCGTAAGGTCGCTCCCCCCATTAGAGGCACGAGTTGAATGGAACGATTCATTTGATTCGTGCCTCTTTTTATGACTGAATTTGTCAAAAAATGGCAAAAAATAAAAATAAAAGTTGGCTGTTTATCGAATAAAAATACATAAACTTATAGATAAGTATCAAAAATAGATACTATGAAAATGAATTGTCTTTGGCAGTAATTATTTTCAGTCATCATATCTAAATAAATGGCAAAAAAAGAAAATAAAAAATGGCTATTTATCGAATAAATAAGTCAAAACTTATAATAAAGTATCAATATTAGATACTATGAAATAAGACGTCAAAAAATGAACCATCCATCAAACGAAAGACGACAGGAAAAGCACCCAGCAAGCATTGCTGTTGCTGGAATATCGCTTTTATGGCCGCAAGAAAACAAATCTACCGATCAAGGGCGTGCTCGTCCAAGAGAAAATCAATGACGCTTAAGCGCAGAATCCCTTGATCATCCACCCAGCTTTTGCCATAGGATTTGGAAATCACAACTTTGCGGAAGGAATCGTGAATTGCTAACAGTGGTCTGAGTTCCTTTCTCTGCTTTTCCTCGTCATCCATATTTAACGCAACTTGGATGTAATACTGTTTCAGGCCCAGGTGAGCGATGAAATCAACTTCTAGTCCTTTTTGCGATTGTTTGCCTTCTTGGTTCGTCTCTGCTGTGGTGACCAACCCCACATCAACCGCGTAGCCGCGAATGCAAAGTTCGTTATAAATAAGATTTTCGAGAATGTGGCTTTCTTCTTGTTGTCGAAGGCCGATGCGAATATTTCTTAATCCGATATCGGTGCAATAGTATTTGGAGGGATACTTAAAATATCTCTTTCCTTTCACGTCGTAACGCTGCGCTCTGGAAAAGAGGAAGCTGTCTTCTAAATAAGAGAGGTATTGGGATATCGTCATACTGTTGGTGTTCACTTTGAAATGCGTATTCACGGAGGCAGCAATCTTGGCCGCATTCGTGAGAGAACCAACAGAAGAGCAAAGATCATCCGTTAAGCTTCTTAATACATTTGGCAGTCTGATTTGATATCGTTCTTCAATATCTCTAAAGTAGATTTCTTCAAAAAGCCCATCCAGGTAATTGTATTTTTCGGTGTCGTCGCCAAGTTGAAGGAGTCTTGGCATCCCGCCGTAAAGGATATATTCATTGTAGGCATCCCATTTATCGAGCCCGGATGCTTCAAAATATTCCTGGAAAGAAAGGGGATATACGTGGATTTTATCCCCGCGGCCACGGAATTCGGTTCGGATGTCTGACGAAAGGAGCCTTGAGTTACTGCCGGTAATATAGACATCAATATTCTTCCGATTCAGAAAACCGACAAGAACACCATAAAGCTCTACCGGAGTTTGCGTATTTCGGAGCTCCTCCTTGGTAATTGCGTATTGGATTTCATCCAACAGAACGTAATATTTCTGGCTTTGGTCCGAACAAAGATTTAAGACATATTGAGAGAGGACGTCTGGATTGCGGTAATTCTTATTGGCGTTATCGTCGAGCGCGAGGGAGATGATGTTCGTTCCCTTCACACCATTTTGAAGGAGATAATCTCGGAACAAATCAAAAAGCAGGACGCTTTTCCCGCATCGTCTAATGCCGGTGATAATCTTGATCTGACCGTTCCATTGTTTGGCAATCAATTGCTTCAGATACCGATCTCTTTTTATCTTCATTGAGCAATTCCTTCTTTGCTTGAATTTTAAATTCTACTTGAAAGTTAGTCAATATATGGACTAAGTTTAAAATTCGATGAATTAATTTGAACTTTTTGGACCCAATATATCAGTGATACATACGGGATTATCTTTCGGTTGTTTTCCATAAAAATGACTGAAAATACAAAATTAAAAACGGCTATTTATCGAATAAATAAAGCATAACTTTTAGATAAGTATCAAAAATAGATACGATAAAAATA
>CADBIO010000065.1 GCA_902794835.1 uncultured Erysipelotrichaceae bacterium | reverse complement strand
TACTTTATTATTGAAGCGGTTTGTTAGCAAGACCAACCGATGGTGATGCTTTTGATATAAAGGTAATGACCATGATATGGATCATAATCGGTATCGTCGCTTTCGAATTTCAAAAAAAGACTGGTGTAGGTGTTCTCATCGCTGCCTTTTTTTGTCCAAGAATAGGATTTGTTATAATCGTTAATTTTGGTAATTTCGTTGCTTCCTAAGGCCACCGAACCCATATATGATCCGCTGTCCACAGAACTTCCAACGACGATGTTGAAGGAAGTAATATTATTTAAGCCAATGGTTAAATTTACAAGATCCCAACCCTTATCTAATTTTTTCGTGTTATATAGGAAATAACCCTTCTCACAAAAGCCGGGCGTAGTGGAAGAAGTCATCGAAACGTTGATCTCGCTTCTTTCCCCTTCAACGGCTGGTAAAGTATAGCTTCCAGCCCCTTTGTTTAAGATGGAGTGGGAAGGATCAAAATTTGCATCTAACGTGATGGTTTTGCTCGTTGTTGCATTAACAACAGCGATGGCGTTGTTTGCCGTTGTTGCAGAGACTGCGACTAATGCACCAGAGGCGACCGATGCACACATAGAGATTATCAATAAACGTTTACTTTTCATCATAAATAGCCTACATGCGCAAAATTATAAAGATGGTGGAAAAATTGTCAATGAAAAGATGAAAATATTTTCAATTCGCCGGTAATTATTAGATTGCTTCTTACTTTTTTGGTTTGTGCAACGCCTCATTCTTTAGAATATTAACGTGACAATTTATGTGATTGCAGATGTAAAAGAATGAAATCTCAGAAAGCGCTACAGAAAGCGCTACCAGCGAATGCAATCAATTTTTAAACCGAGTTGAAAAATAAACAACCTTTGGTTTATTGACCTTTTTTACAAAGCAAAAGAAAAGAGGGCGAACCCTCTTAAATTGAAAATGTTGCTTGATTATTTACTCTTCTCCGCCTTTGTATTCCGTTTGATAGCCGTGATTCTCGCTAGGCCTCAAGTCATTGGGATAATAGATGTCGGATTTGATGTCCAAGGCAATCTTCTGGAGTTTAGAAAGATAGACATAAGGATTTTCGATATCTTCCAACACGGCGGTTTGAGTGTTTGCTTTCAAATAGATGTCTCCGACTTTAAAAAGACGATCAAAAAGGCCAACTTTAAGGTTTACGGATTCAAGAGAAGTGTAATAAATGGATTTAAAATCAATCCCCACGAGTCCGCTGCGGATAATGATGCGTTTATCCGTAAACACGTATTCGATGTTTTTATATCCCGCCAAGTTTTTGATGAGGTTTGCGATATAAAGCCAAACGGGTAACAGATGCAAAGCGAAGAAACCGACCATAAAGGCGATCATCCAAGGGGCTTCTTCAACTGCCCCCGTGGTAAACATCGTGACGATAAAGATCGCGTCAATAGAAAACCAAAGCAGGGCCAGTGGCATTCCTTTAAAAATCGCCTCAAGCCGGATGACTTTGGCATTGGGCTTCAACCTTTGTAGGATTTTCTCGTCTTTTTCTAAGATATCCTCGACGGCATTTTGCTTCATCGGATTCTCTACTTTAAAGTAATTTTCATCAATTTTTGGCATATTCAAATCTCCGTTCGTAATTATAGGCTTTTCCCTCTCTTTTGACGAATGAAGCCTGCTAACGATTCGCTTCGTCGCCTGAAGTTGAGAAAATTTACGGCGACGAGGTTCTGAAATTTTTCAAATTATCGTCGCGAAAGGTTCCTTAGATTGGGAAAAATCGTTTTTTGCTTTAGTGCAGTTAGGTCCTTATTGTCTTGGGGAGGGAGGTCAAATTTGTTTTTAATCCACGCCCCTCGCCTTTTAGAGCAGTTCCACGCTGTGATTCACGCAACCATACGAGTTAGCGAGCAGATTATATTCGACGTGAAATTGGACGACGCTGTGAGAAGGGATTAAGCGAGTGTATTTAAAATGGTCATCGATGGCATCGCCATAACTGGTGGAACCAATGCCAATTGTGTATTGCTCTGTCCCTATGATAGGAGAGCCATCTTGTTCTCTTACTAAACAGGCAACGGATCCGTTGTTTGTCATTTCGACGACGATGTTGCGGTCACGATCTCCTTGATTGACGAAAGTGAAGGTGTCGATATAATCCATCATCCAATTGCCGAGATTTGCTAAACACCCTCGCCCATCATAATGGTCATTGTCGATGACAATCGGGGAGCCGTCATCTGCCTTGACGGTGTAATATTTGGTCATATCGGTGCCAACCGCCGTATGATACGACTGGGGATTCAGATGGGTGACCCAACTTGTTGCTTCCTGAAGGTGGGCTGTGCTGGCAATTGGGGCATATGGTTCGCCTAGGCTAGGAACATCATCTGCATAATAATTGGTATAAGCCACTGGCAGATGCTGTCTTTCGTCGTTGTCATTGAAGATCCACGTGGCCTGGTTATCAACGACTCCATTGCAATTGTCATAACCGACATACTGGGCCCCATATTGAGTATCATCTCCCTCTTTGGTCGTGATATACCCTTGGTGAGTCTTGTTGTCTTCTTGAATATCATCAGGGTTCCGATAGATATAGAAAGCACCTTCCGCTTGGCCATGGACATCAAATAAGACCGCCCCATTGGAGCAACCGCTCCCGATTCTTTTATTGGCGGTAAAATAAACGCTGGTTTTGTTGTAGGCATCTGCCGTGGTTCCACCCATGACGTAGATGTGTTTTCCCGAAGGAACGCGATAGGTGATGGGTTGATGATCTTCAGATACGTATTTGTTAGAAAAACCAAAATAGCTGACGTAATTGCTTTCTTGTCTGGCAGTAAAAGAATCAATGCCTTTGACACGGAAGTCGGTGTTATAGAAATCCACCCATTCTTTTTCTCCGTACCAAGCTCCTTCTCCCATTAATTGGAAACCGAGGTTTTTAATGGTGAGATAAAGGTCTTTTTCCCCTGTGTTACGGACCTGATATCCGTAATAAAAGAGTCCACTGACGGCGTTGTTATGTTCAAAGGTAAAAAAGACTTCTTGATTGTTTAAGGCGTTCCTCGTTAAAGCTTTGTTCAAATCGGCATCGGTGAGTTTTTCGGGATTGTTGCAATTGACATAAAGCGACCCATCGTTCCGTTTTGAATAGTTGAGTTCGGAAGCTTTTAATGGGGAGGAAGAATTAACAGAGGTTGTTTCGAAAGATGAAACGTCAGGGGCGTTAATCGGATCATAGGGCAACACTTTAAGGTGATCCAGACAAGAAACATTGACGTCAAGGGAGCGCTTTTCCTCAGCTGCTAAAATTCTGATATAGAGGAGCTCTCCTTCTTGGAATTCCTGTTGAAAATCAGCGCTGAAATCATGCAAGAGATTTCCTTTGGTATCGTAAAGCTGATAATTCGAGACATTGCTTAAAGTGATTTTGTACTTTCCTGAATAAGGCACCTTCATTTTGAGAAGGTATTCCTTCCCTTTGTCGGCATTCGTGGAAAAGGAAGAAAAGCGAAGCTCGGGTAAATCTTGGAAACGTTCGACGAAAATATCTTCGCCTGAAAATGAGGTTTCCTCGGAGTCAACGGAACCGTTCTCAGAGGATGGGTCAACTCTTGGTCCGGAACAGGATGCCAGCAAAAGAGCAAAAACAGAGAGGGCGGTGCCTAAATTTATTTTCATCTCGACTTCAGTATACACAAAAAGTTGGCGAATGCGATACAATGAGTGCCGATGATTTTTTCTCAAATACCCGCAGGCAAAAATTTTGTTGTTTTTGGTGATTCTGTCAGTGCCGAGGAAACCTATGACAATCGTGGCAAGACTTACGTCGATCTTATCGTGCGCGCTTTGCACGGCAACTTATTGAGAAACTACGCGATTGGGGGCACGACCGTTACGTATATGTACCAGGGAAGCAACATCGAAAAAGAGTATGGTGAGAATTATGTTGCCATCGACGGGGTGCGTGTTGCTGATATGGCATTTCGAAAGCACGAATTGGATGAGGTTGATGTAGCTTTCATTCAATATGGGCACAATGATCAATATTTTCAACCTCCGTTAGATCAAAAAGAAAAAAACGTAGAAGACTTTTCTCACATCGCTTCCTTCCAAGAAAGTTATCGCTATATCATCCATCTTCTCAGAAAAGCCAACCCTGCGGTCCAAATTATCTTGATCAATTGCACTTACAGCGAATATGCCGCCCGCAGCAATCAATGGCCCCATGTCCTGACTTATTTTGACTATCGACGGGCGATTGAAGAAGTGGCAAATGAGAAGAACTGCTTTTTGATTGACCCATGGGATTATTTGCAACGATATTTTGACGGGAAAAACGAAAAGCATTTTTATCACGATGACGTTCATTTAAGCCCGTTTGGTCACGAGAAGTTGGCAAATTTTATCTTACAACAGTAAAAATCACCGTATTTTTCTCTTTTTTATCCTTTTTGAGGCAATCATTTTGCTTTTTTCAAAGTGAAATGAAACACGGCACGCAATCAGCCTTTTTTAACAAAAACTATTTTTTTATAGTTTGGTTGCGCTTACAATAAACTTGCCAAAATACAACTTTCACAATTCACATTTTTAGAAAGGAGATCTATGAAAGTTATGAAAAAATTTGCCCTTGTCTTAGCGCCGCTGTTTTTAGCGTCGGCTCTTTTGGCCGCCTGTGGAGGCGGCACCCAAGGGGAATCCGTCGTTTCTGAAGAGCCGTCTGCCTCGCAGGAAAGTACTACTCCTAGCGCGGAACCAGTTTCTTCTGAGGAGCCTGTGCATGAACACAGCTTCACCACCGTCGATCTTGTTGCACCTACCACCGAAGCAGCCGGCGCCTCCGACTACCTCAAATGTGAAGAATGCGGAAAGATTTTCGATTCCAAACACGAGGAATTGACCGCCGTTCCTGAATTAGCCAAGATCGAAACGGCTTATACTGTTTCACAAGTTGGCTCTTTAGGAAGTGCCGTCGAAGGCAAAATCAGCATCTACAATGACGGCGATGTCGTCTCGAAAGCCGACATTGATAATGATTATATGATCGGTGTTGACGCCGACGGCGTGGTCATCTATGCCGGACGTTTCGGCGGAGCAGGTTATGGTGGCCCAGGAGATGGCTTCTACCATGACGGCAATTATGCAG
>CADBIO010000064.1 GCA_902794835.1 uncultured Erysipelotrichaceae bacterium | reverse complement strand
GTCTCTGTCTCCGTTGAGCCAGAAAATCTCCAGATCATGGAAAAAGAGCTCAGTGAAAACCGTTATGATGACGCCTATATCGACAATAACAACCGCGTCGTCATCTCCGACGCTCCCTTCGAATGCGATGTCACCCAACTCATCAAAGGATCTTCCTTAGATGACGAAGGATATGTCATCGATCCGAAGACCAACAAGAAATATGATTTCAAAGATGCCGAAGTCATCGCCAGCTTCGATTTAGATTGCGCCGAACTTAGCGACAATCTCGAAGAAGGGCAGATCCAAGGCAAAATCATCTCTGCCGTCTGGATCGGCGACCATTATCAATATATCGTCCGCACGGAATCGGAAGACGATTTCGTCGCCAATACTCCTTATGCTTGGAACGTTGATGACGAAGTTTCCGTCAAAGTGCCTCCCAAGAAGATCGTTCTCCGTCTGAAGAAAGGGCTCGACAACTATGTCGTCGAATAAGGAAATGCAGCAGAAGAAGAATGGCAAATTCCGTTCTTTCTTCCGGCTGAAGAGGAAATATTTATCTTTCCCTTATGCGCTTTTCCTCGCGATTTTCATCGTCATCCCGATTTTGATGATCGTCTGGTATGCCTTCACCAATGAGGCAGGCTACCCATCTTTGGATGCGGCAATCTCTTTCTTCACCACCCAATCCAAATGGAGCGTTCTTTTGGTCTCTCTCTTCTTAGGGATCCAAACCACTTTGATTTGCCTTCTCCTTGGCTATCCTGCGGCTTATGTCTTAGCCAACAAAAAACTCAATACTAACGGGGTTTTGGTGGTCTTATTCATCATGCCGATGTGGATTAATTTCGTCATCCGCACCGGTGCTACTCGTGATTTGCTGGACTGGATTGGCATCGATGGAGGCAAATATCCTTGGACAGCTACCTTAATTGGCATGGTCTACAATTATCTGCCATTCACCATCTTGCCGTTATATACGACGATGTTAAAACTGGACCGGGCTCAGATGGAAGCAGCCTCGGATTTAGGATGCAACCCATTCCAAGTCTTCTTTAAAAATGTCCTTCCTCAATCCTTGCCAGGCATCATCTCGGCCGCAGAGATGGTCTTTATGCCAGTCATGTCTTCTTATGTTATCTCCGATACGCTTTCGGAAGGGAAAATCAGCCTTTTTGGGAACTCGATTTATCTCAATTTCACCAACAGCCAATGGAACAGCGGCTCCTTCATGGCCATCATCATGTTGGTCATTATTGCCATCACGATGGTGATCACCCATCGTTTTGAAAAGGGCGATGCTAGCGCTCGTAGAGGAGGTGGATTATGGTAGTCGAAAAGAAAAATCTCATCAAAAAGATCCTCGGCCAGACTTACCTTTGGCTCCTCCTTGCGATCATGTACGCCCCCATCTTCGTCCTGATCGTCTTCTCTTTCACGGATACGGATGTCTTGGGACAATGGAATGGCTTCACTTTTGACCTTTATGCCCAGCTTTTCCGCAACGCCGATATTATGCGTGCCGTTGGCAATACGATCATCATCGCCTTGGTTTCTTCGGCCATTGCCACCATCCTTGGCACCATTGGGGCAGTAGGGGTATATGAATCCCGCCGCCATACCAAAAGGGTCATCGAATTCGCCAACCAAATCCCTGTCGTCACCCCAGAAATCGTCCTTGCTTTGGCTTTGACGGTCATGTTCGTCTTCGCCAGAGAACATCTCTTCCCGAATTTTGCCTTCAGTTTCTGGACACTTTTAGCAGGCCATTTGGTCTTAAGCACCCCCTTTGTCTATCTCAATGTCAAACCGAAATTAGAACAGATGGACCCTGCATTATATGAGGCGGCCTTGGATTTAGGTTGCAACCCAAGACAGGCTTTATTGAAAGCCACCCTCCCAGAAATCGCCCCCGGCGTCCTTTCTGGATTCTTGATCGCTATCACCTTATCCTTGGATGATTTCATCGTCACCGCCTTTACGGCCGGCCCTGGCCTTTTGAATGGGGCCTCCCGGATCTCGACGATCTCAACCTATGTCCAAGGGGTCATCAAAAAACACCCTCTCCCACCAGAATTAAGGGCTCTTTGCACCTTGATTTTCTTAGTCGTCTTATTGGTCGTCGTTGGGTTGATTTTCGTGAATCGCAAGAAAACCTTAACGACTGGTAAACATGCGAAAGCGAGGTTGAAATTATGAAAAATCTAATCATTCTTTCTTCGTTGGCTTATCTTTTTGCTTCCGCCAATCCAGCCCCGATTCTGAAATCGGAAATCAGGCAAATCCGTCTTGACGCGGCGGAAAAAATCACCCTATCGATCTACAATTCCGAAGACTATATCGCCACTGGAGAGGATGATTCGATGGATATCATCTCGGCCTTCAAAGAGAAGGTTTTAGCCGAAGATAATGTCGATATCGAAATCGCCTATTCGACCTTTGATACCAATGAAATCATGCTTTCTAATCTCCAAACCGGAGCCCAGAATTACGATTTGATCTGCACTTCGGACTATATGGTGGAGAAAATGATGGCTGCCGATTTAGTCGTTCCTTTCTTAGAAGGGAAAGATCGAGAGGCCCTTTATTCCCATGGCTTGAGTGGTTGGGAAACCGATACGTATCTTACCTATGGCTCTCCTTTCCTCAATCACCTTTATGGCAATATTTATGTCCAGAAAGGCGAAGAATCCCTCAAAGTCACCGATTATATGCGTGGCTATATGTGGGGCACCTTGGGGATTATGTATAATCCGAATTTCTCTGTCTATTCTGACCGTGGTCTTTCCGCGGATGATGTCAAAGTGGATATGTCGGATTATGCCTCGTTATGGGACAGCCATTATCAAGGCACATTCCAAATCAAAGATTCGATGCGTGATTCTTATGCCATTGCTTTGTTACAGGCTTATAAAGAGGAATTTGAGACTCTTCTTGACCAATATCAGAATGGGACTTTATCGGAAGAGCAATATAACAAAGACATCAACATCATCTTCAATAACATCTGTCATATCGACGAATTCAATGAACTGTCCAAACGTCTCGGGAAGGAAGAAAAAGTCACCGGAGACAAGATCGTCGATTTGATTCAGACAAAGCTTATCTCATTGAAAGACAATTCTTATGGCTTAGAGGTGGACTCGGGCAAAACGGATATCCAGACGGGCACCCGCACGGGGATTAACATGGCCTGGAGCGGCGATGCTGTCTATGCCATTGAATCGGCCGAAGAATATGGCGTTGAGCTTTATTATTCGGTGCCAAGAATCGGAGGCAATGTCTGGTTGGATGCCTGGGTCATCCCTTCGACGGTCAAAAACCAAGAATACGCCCAGAAATTCATCGATTTCCTTTCTGACCCAGAGATTGCCGCGGCCAATGTCGATTATATTGGCTATACTTCTGCCATCGCCGGGGATTCGATTCTTGAGCAAACCAGAGAATGGTATGACGTCAGAATGTCTCTGTTCTACCAATATGACGATGAAGCAGGGGATTGGGTCCGGAATGATGACGATGAACTTGTTCTATTAGACGAATATACTTCCCTTAACGAAGAGGAATTCAACAATCTCTTCCGTTCTGGGGCAGGGAAAATCGGCGGAGAGACTTATACTTCTTGGGAAGATTATTCTACCAAGAACGATTTGGGTTGGACGGCTGTCGATCTTAGTTATTTCTTCAATGGATCTTTAGAGAATTTCGAAGATAATTTGGATACCATTTTCTGGACCGATGAATATGAAGAAGTTACTTCTGATGGTTTAACCGTCACGGCAGGAAGAGCATTCTATGCCCAATATCCTGCCGGAGATACGGTTGCTTCTTTGATGGTCATGGAAGATTATGGCGAAAACAACGAATATGTCTTAAGAATGTGGGAGATCGTCAAATCGGGATCTACCCCATTGACCGTAGCGATTATTCTTATCGTCGAAGCCGTAGTCGGTGTCACTGTATTGGGATATTTCCTGATTCGAAACGGCATTTCCAAAGGACTTCGTAAGAAACGTAGAGAAGAGAAGAAGTCTCAATAATTCTCCTTAGGAAAGGTTAGGATTTGATTCCTGGCCTTTTTTCTTAAGAAAAACAATTTGGGGAATATTGAAAGAAGAAAAGGTGAATGTTATAATTCATCACGCTGCATCCGTAGCCAAGCGGTAAGGCAATTGACTGCAACTCAATGACCAGCGGTTCGATTCCGCTCGGATGCTCCAGAAGAATGAAGCACGTATCAGATGGTACGTGTTTTTTCTTTGCCTAAGAGAGGCCTAACTACCTTAAATCAGCCCAAAAAGTCCCTTTCCGTTAAAAAAATGTTGCCAACCAAAGGTTGAGCGACTATATTAATTGAGCGCCTTTGAAAGAAGACGCAGTGCGCCAGTAGCTCAGCTGGATAG
>CADBIO010000063.1 GCA_902794835.1 uncultured Erysipelotrichaceae bacterium | reverse complement strand
TCCACATCTTCTGCAACACGGCTACGGATGCCCTCTTTAATGACAACGCGGTCAATCACAATATCGATATCATGGCGTTTGTTTTTCTCTAATTCTTTGACTTCTTCGACCAAGAAAAACTCCCCATCGATCCGAACACGGGCGAAACCGTGTTGTTTGATGTTTTCTATGACGTCCTTATGCCAGCCTTTCTCATGCTTGACTACAGGGGCCAATAATTGGATTTTCGTTCCTTCAGGGTAATTTAAGACGATATCCGTCATGGCCGCAGGAGAAAAAGCGACGATAGGGTCGTGATGAATCGGGCAATAAGGAACACCGATTCTCCCAAAAAGAAGACGCAGGAAATCATAAATCTCCGTGACGGTTCCGACGGTGGATCTTGGATTATGGGAAGTTGTCTTCTGATCAATGGAAATGGCAGGAGAAAGACCTTCAATGGCATCGACATCTGGTTTATCTACGCCGCCTAAAAATTGTCTGGCGTAAGGAGAAAGAGATTCGACATATCTTCTTTGCCCTTCTGCATAGATTGTGTCAAAGGCAAGGGTCGATTTACCTGAACCACTTAATCCAGTGAAGACGGTTAATGTCTCTTTTGGGATGGAGACGTCAATGTTTTTTAAATTATTTTCTCTGGCACCTTTGACGGTGATAAATTTTCTGCTATCCATATACGAATGAAATTATATTCGAAACTAGAGTTTCGTTCATCCATAACGCCTAAAAAGAAATTTTTTCTGGATGAAAGAAGCAAAGGAAAGATTTATAATGATGTTTGCTCGGGACGTAGCACAGCTTGGTAGTGCACTCGGTTAGGGACCAAGGGGTCATGGGTTCGAATCCCATCGTTCCGACCATTCTTAATGTACAGCATAAATGCCCGTGAAAAATGGGCATTTTTGTTTATTTATAGCCCCAGATTCATACTTTTAATAATTAAGGGTGGTGGATGGGAAACAAGAAAACGTCATTTTTCGCTAGTTCGATTCCCAACTTTTCTCGCACCACCCAACATTGCATAGCCACCTTCGCAGGACGGGTGCAAACTAAAAAAGAGAACAAATTGAGATTAAAGATTATGAGTTGATTAAATAACGACGATTCATACGGTATTTATCCGGACATGGTAATTGATTGCTTATTTATATTGATTCCTAAGCTCTTTCGTGATAGCGTAAATCTAACAAACCTAACAAAAAAATAAATCTAACAAACCTAACAAAAAAGGAGAGTATTATGGAAAATAAATTTACAGTGACCTTTGGTCAATTGCCTTCAAGTTACATTAATAGAGGACATGTTTCAGATAAAATATGTAATGATTTTTGTTTGGATTATCCATTGTCTCATATTTACATTATCAGTGGAGTGAGAGGCTCTGGCAAAACTGTTCTTTTAACGAATGTGTCTAAAAACATTGAAAAGAAAAAAGACTGGGTCGTCGTAGATGTAAACCCCAATAGAGAAATACTTGAGCAAATTGCTTCCGGTATTTACGAGAATGCCGGCGTTAAGCATCTCTTTTTAAGTAAATCGTTTTCATTTTCCTTTCATGGATTTGGTTTTTCCATTGAAGGCGAAACGCCAGTATCAAACGTAAAAACTATTTTAGAAAAAATGCTTCATCTTTTAAAAAGACAAAACAAAAAGGTCTTAATAACAATTGATGAGGCATCAAACAATATACATATGCGTTCTTTCGCGCATGATTTTCAAAGTCTGCTAAGAGATGATTATCCTGTATTCACGTTAATGACAGGTCTATATGAAAATGTTAGCTCACTCCAAAATAATAAAAACCTCACATTCTTATATAGAGCTCCAAAAATTGAACTTGGTCCATTGAACATTGATCTAATAAAAAAGGAATATTCCAAAATTTTTGCTGAGGAGGATATGGAAACAATTAATGCGCTGGCAGATTTGTCTAAGGGATATGCTTTTGCGTATCAAGTCATTGGGTATTTGTTCTCTAAATATAGAAAAATTTCAAAAATATATAATGAATTAGATCAATATTTATCGATTTACGTTTATGACAAAATATGGTCCAAACTTCCTAACAACGAAAAGGAATATCTAAAGGCTTTTAAAAATGAAATTGCTTCGACTGAAAGTATAGTTCATAGCGTTCCATTTGATGAAAAATCAAGTTCCGTTTATCGGGATAGATTAATAAAACGTGGACTTATCGCTGCAGCTGAATACGGCAAAGTTAGACTCGTTTTGCCAAGATTCGAGATATTTATTTCTAAGCAAGATTAAAAAATAATTACTAATTTGTGTTGAAAAGTATACTTTGCATATTTTTACATTATTGTGACAAGTTAACTTGGCAAAGGAGAATAATTATGGAAAAAGAAGAAATTTTGTTGAAAGCTCAAAAAGAAAACAAAGGTGTAGATTTAGCAGAAAGAAAAGTGGCCAAGGATGGTACTTGGGTTGCGTATTTCGTTATTGTGTGGCTAGTTATCATCGTTGATTTAGTTAACGGCTTTGTTCTACATAATGTTAATAGAGGAATGGATTTTGTCCTTTTTAGCGCAGCTTTTGTTGTTTTCCTCATAAAATATATTAAGTTGAGAAGAAAACATGAATTGGTAGTTATGTTAATATGGGGTTTAGCTTCTATATCTATGTTAACAGTGTGGATCCTTCAATTGTCTCAGGTGATTTAATATGGAAGAATCTTTGATACTACATAATAATCTAGCGGCTATTCGAAAGCAAAAAGTCTTATCACAAGCAGATTTAGCTAAGCTCGTTGGAGTTTCAAGAAACACAATTTCCTCTATTGAGACTGGGCAATATCAACCAACTGCTAAACTAGCTTTATTGCTTTGCGTGGCATTAGATAAAAAGTTTGAAGAGATATTCTATTTCTGATTTGTCAAGGCATTTAAGGCGTACATTGAGTTCAATTCGAACGAAACACGGCATGTTCGATGCCGTTTTCTTTTTTCCAAAAGCAATTATTCGGCTTTCAGCGCCCGATTCATTAATAGAGAGACTACGGCGGAAGGGCGTAATCGATGGAATAAAATGGCGTAGATAGCATCGGTGATGGGAACAGAGACGCCGATGCGTTTGGCTTCCTGATGAACGAGTCGGCAGGCCTCGATTCCTTCTACTGTTGTTTTGTTGTTTTTCAAAAAATTTTCCGCCGAATCCGCTTTGCCAATCTCTACCCCTGCCGAAAAATTGCGGGACATCGGGCTGGAGCAAGTGAGAAATAAATCACCAATGCCAGTAAGGCCTAGGAAAGTCTTTTCCTTTGCCCCTTTGGCTAAACCAAAACGAGTGATTTCAGCCAAGCCACGAGTAATCAACGCGGCACGGGAATTATTTTCATATCCCAACCCGCTTAAAATCCCTGAGGCGATGGCAATGATGTTTTTCATCCCTGCGCCGATTTCCGCGCCAATGACGTCATCTTGGGTATAGACCCGAAAATAGTCGTTAGAGAAAAGGTGCTGCACTTCTTCGTTGCATTTTTGATTATGACCAACCGCGCAAACGGCAGTCCTTTGATGATTGGCGACTTCTTTCGCAAAACTTGGGCCCATCAAGGAAACCACACCACGGATCCTTTCTTTAGGAAATAATTCCTCTAAGGTTTGAGTGAATCCTTCAAAGGTGATGGGGTCAAAGCCCTTGGCAACATTAAGAATCAAAGGCCTTCCTTCTAAGAAAGGAGCAACTTCTTGAGCGACAGAACGAATCGCGTGAGAAGGTACGGCGAAAACCATCATTGAGGCACCCCGTAGTGTTTCTTTTAAAGAGATCGATGCCTGAATGGAAGGATTCAGCAAGACGTCGCCAAGATATTTTGAGTTCTGATGGGATTCATTGATTTCTTGGACTTGGTTTTGCTTCCGTGCGAAAAGGACGGGTGAATGACCGTTGTCAGCAAGAACGTTGGCCAGGGCGCTACTCCAAGCCCCGGCACCAATTAAGGCAACTTTCATAATCCCATTATAACAGGATTGAGCAAAAAGACTCGTTTCGTTAAACTTAGGGGGTGGAAAAACTAAGCAACGTTATCAATTTCCGGCCGATTGAAGGTTATGTCGGAGCAAAAGGAAAACGCATCAAAGTAGGATATTTCTTTCGTTCAGGTGTGATGGAAAAATTGGAGGAGAGAGATAAAGGATTTCTTTCTTCGTTAGGCATCCAGTCCATCATCGATCTTAGAGATCATCCAAGCATCGAAAAACATCCCGATTGGCAAATTCCTGGAGCAAAATATATCGAAACCGACGTCCTGGCCCATCTAGGAGATGGGGCTTCCGACTCTGCCGTCAATCTCGATTCCGTCATCATCTGGGGCAGAAAATTAAGCGCCAGAGAATATCGAAAAGCTTATCTCAATTTTCTAGAGATGTACCGACTTATGCCCTACTCTCATCAAGGCTTTTCTCCTTTATTCGAAGCAATGGATCGTCATGAGAAAATCCTTTTTAACTGCACGGG
>CADBIO010000062.1 GCA_902794835.1 uncultured Erysipelotrichaceae bacterium | reverse complement strand
TTCCCCTTTTTTCGAAAATATTCTACCACAACTAACATATCTTTTCTACTATACCGGCAACAAAAAACAGTGATCTTGTATCATCACTGTAGTAATCAACCGGGTCCTGCTTGCCTGGTGCCTTCTAAGGGACTATCGTTAACCTATAGATTATGATGGAAACATGAAAAGCATTATCGTTTTTGTCTTACTCTCGATAATCCCAATTTCTCCGCTTTCCTTCGATTCATTTGCCGATACTTCGCAGACCCCTTTGCGCGCCATAGGCTATTGAGAAATGAGCCACGTTGTTAAATAACTGCTATCGTTGAAACGCACCGGGATTTCAGTCTTTTGTGTTTCCCTTCCTCTCACAGCCGTCGAGGCGCTTGTCAATCCAGGAGGCTATGGTCCGCTTCGTGTACTTGTCGAATTATTTTATGGATAAAGCCATCCCTCGGGAAATCTTCCCCTCTTCTTCACTGGCGTATTTTTCATTTCTTAAATCTTCCCCTCTTCTTCACTGGCGTATTTTTCATTTCTTCCGTTAAGTTGTAAACTTATTAATATGAGACGCATCATCTCCATCGCCAATCAAAAAGGCGGCGTTGGCAAAACAACGACCGCGATCAATCTCTCCAGCGCTTTAGCGGAATTGGGGAAGAAAGTTTTATTAGTGGATTTCGATTCCCAAGGCAACGCCACTAGGGGATTGGGTTTTCAAGTGATTGAAATGCCGATTACCATCTTCGATGCCATTACCTCTCAAGTGGATGTTAATGCTGCGATTAAAACAACGAAAATCAAAAATCTTGATTTGATCCCCGCCAATCTAAAGCTTGCCTCCTTAGAGACTTATATCCAATCCCAAGGGACTCTTGATCGTTTTAGGATGCTGGAATCTTGTTTGAATAAAATCCAGGGCGATTATGATTTCGTGATCATTGATTGTCCACCATCCTTAGGAACCTTAAGCATTAATGCCTTGGTTGCCTCGAGCTCTGTTTTAATCCCCGTCCAATGCGAATATTTCGCAATGGAAGCCGTGGCTTCCATTCTTTCGACGATCACCAAGATCCAAAAAGACTATAACCCATCATTAAAGATCGAAGGCTTCTTGTTGACGATGTATGAATCGAATGCCTCTTTATGCACCGAAGTCGCCCAACAAGTGAGAGCTTTGTTCAAAGAGAATACCTTTGTCACCTCGATCCCAAGAAACATTTCCATCCCTGAAGCCTCAGCCCGAGGAGAGGCGGTGACCACATACCGTCCTTCCGCCAGAGGCTCGATTGCCTATTTCGCCTTAGCCAGAGAAGTCTTAGACCATGTCCAGAAAGAAAACTAACCCGAGCTTAAAGGTCCTTCTGGCCCGTTATTCCAAAAGCGATGTCATCGATGAGATCGAAAGGGAATATGCCTCTGTGGCAGCCAGAAACATCCCTCTGTCTTTAATTGACGACAACCATGTCGTGAAAAAGGCTTCTTTTCCGAAAGAACGGATTAAGGAAATGGGTGAATCCTTAAAAGAGAAAGGCTTCTTCACCCCTTTGTTGGTGAGACCTTCTGGCAGTCATTATGAATTGGTTTTAGGGAGAAAACGTTATCTCGGGGCCAAGAAAGCAGAGATGGAATTCGTCCCTTGTGTCATTCGTGATATTTCGGATGAAGAGATGTTATTGACTCTTCTCGCCGACGCCAGAGACCAAAGGGAAGCCAATGTCGTGGAGATGGCGCTTCTGTTTGAAGCGTTGCAAGATAAATTCTCTTATTCTCAGACGACTTTAGGAGAGGTGGCTCACCTTTCTCGGAGCCAAGTCACCAATATCCTCCGTCTTCTTCATCTGCCAGATGAGGTTCTTAAAGAATTGATGGTAGGCACCCTTTCTTATGGGCATGCGAAAGCCATCGCTTCTTTATCGGATGAAGAGATTCTTAATATGGCAAAAAGAATCCACGAAGGGAATCTTTCGGTAAGAGAGACGGAATATCTGGCCCGGGAGATTCTCATCCATCAAGACACGTCTCCCTCTTTGGAACCCCTGAAAAAGAAATATGGGGCCGCCTCCATCTCCGTGAAGAGGAAATCCGTCACTTTGGTCTTTGAGACGGAAGAAGACAAAAAGAAATTTCTAGAAGGTGAATAATATGAAAAAATCCTTGCCACACCCCTTAATCTCGATTCAATTTGATCCTGCCCGTGGCCAATCCACGATGTGCTTGACTTATTTCTTCTATGAAGACGGTTCTTTCGTTTTGACCGAATCTGCCCCGTATTCGCAAGAAGACAGCACGGGACCAGCCACCTCGTTCCGTTTTGTCGGGAAGAAAGATATTGAAGCCATTGGCTCTTTCGCTCAGCAATGGGGGCTGAAATTAAAAGATTGCCCTTTCGATATCAACCTCCCTTCTTTTGATGGCCCTCAATTTCATCTCACCCTCAATGAGAAACGAATCTCTGGCTCTTATCTTCGACCGAATCTAGAAGAAGCCAAAAACAATCCAGAAGTCACGAAACCGATGCTTAAGATGCTGACGTGGTGCTCTAAGGTCAGTGAATTCATCGATGAATTGATGAATGGCCTGATCCCTTCCTTGCAAGGTAAAATCAAATTGATCGATACGAAGGATGATATCATCCATAATCTTCGTCCTGTGAATCGTTTCTTGCTTTATCTTGTCAAAGTGGACACCGCTTTCTTCATGGATGAGGCTCATACGTATGAAGATTGCATCAAGAAAGCGGCTAAAAAGGTCTTTAGCCAAGAGAATTATCCTGAAGGGAAGATTTATTCTTCGATCTTCGATTTCTTGAGAAAAGAAGCCCTTAAGGCTCTAGAAGAAGCCCCTGATCGTCCTTCTTTTGACAAGAAACATAATGAGATGGTCCATAAGATTATGGAACTTTCAGAAAACACCATTGATTATTGTGATGCCGCTTATTGGTTGGATATGACTTATATCTATCTCTTATTGACGGATCGCTATATCCAAGATGAGAGAGAAGTGGCGATGCTTCATTCTCCTGCGGACAAAGGAACTTTAATCGCCTTAGAAAAAGAAGCCACCCAGACTTCTTATCTCTTCTTCCAAAGGGCAGGAAGAGAAGAATGGGCCCCATTACATATCTCCCCAGCCTATTTCTATCTCCAAGGCATCTTCTCACACGCTCATCCGGATGAGAATGAAACTGTTTCGGAAGCGTAAGGAAAGATCCCCCGAGACCTTAAAACGGCCGAAAAAAACGGAAAAAGCGAATTAGGAAACTTCGATCAAACCCCTCTGTTCCAGAGGAAAAGATAGCCCGATTCATCGGGCTTTTGTTTGATAATGTGCGAAAAGGCTGTTAAGCTTTTTGTTAGTTATGAGTTCTAGCGGATTCTATACAAACACCAGTGACCCCAGCTTTTTGAGCGAACTAAAAGATTGTCTTAAAAAGTGTACCTATTTTGATTGGACGGTATCTTTTATTAAGAAAGCAGGATTAGTTCTCGTCTTAGATGATATTGAAAAAGCTTTAGCAAGAGGCGCAAGGGGGAGAATTCTCACCTCAACATACCAAAATTTCACTGACTTAGGTTCGCTTGATATCTTTTTAGGCCTTCAAGAGAAATATAAAGATCGTTTTTCTTGCCATTTGGAATATGAATCCTTTGGCGAAGACGGTTTCCATACTAAAGGGTATATCTTCGGGTTCGACGATCATGAAGAGATTTTAATCGGTTCCTCTAATATCACCCGTTTTGCGTTGCTTAAAAACAAAGAATGGGACGTTTCTGTTTCGGATAACGAATCGGACCCATTCATGATGGCAGTGGGCATGGAATTCGATTATCTTTGGAAATGTACAAACGATAAGGTTTTAAGCCAAGAATTACGTGACAAATATGCTGAACAATTGAAAAACGCAGTTTTTGGCTGGGACATGGACTACGTATCGCATAATTACGAGAAAGCCGTTACTCCAAATTTCATGCAACAAGAAGCGCTTTTGGAATTAACCAAGATTCGTAATATGCATATCGATCGAGCGTTGATTGTTGCAGCCACGGGCTCAGGGAAAACCTATTTGTCAGCCTTCGACGCGAAAAATTTTGGCGCACAGAAATTATTATTTATAGTTCATAGAGACGTAATTTTGAAAGACGCGATGAACACGTTCAAACGGATTTTTGGTCCAACAAGGAGCTATGGTCTCTATACCGGCGACCAAAAAGATGAGGGCGTGGATTTTCTTTTTGCATCCAATCAGATGTTGGCCCGTAGTTTGGACCAATTTGATCCGAAACAATTTGACTATATTGTGGTGGATGAGGTTCATCACGCTGCTGCCTCATCTTATCGCAAGATTATCGACTTCTTTAAGCCAAAGGTACTTCTAGGATTAACGGCCACACCAGAGAGAATGGATGGCGAAGATATTTTGCAGGATTTTGATGGATCTATTTCGGCAGAGATTCGTTTGGATGATGCGTTAAACAAGGGTTTATTAGCTCCATTTCATTATTTTGGCATCACAGAACTTGAGGTTAATGAGCAGGTCGCACACGATCTCCAGAACAACGAAACCCTGTCCCTCAGAGATTTTCAATATCTGACGGGAGAAGCCCGTGTAAAATATATCCTGCGAGAAGCAGATTATTATGGCTATAGTGGTAATCGTGTCAAAGGTATAATTTTTTGCAGTCGTAAGGATCTTGGACGAGAATTGTCCTGCAAAATGAATCAGATGGGAAAACAGACAGTTTTTCTGTCTGGTGAAGATTCTCAGTACGAAAGAGAGCAGGCAATCCGGCGCCTGACCAGCGATGACATGCCCAGGAACAGACAGCTCGACTATATCCTGACTGTTGATATATTTAATGAAGGCGTCGATATTCCTGAAATTAATCAGGTCATTCTGCTCCGGCCAACGGAAAGCCCGATCATCTTTGTGCAGCAGCTTGGAAGAGGTCTTCGGAAAGCGGTCGGAAAAGAATTTGTCGTGATTCTGGACTTTATCGGTGCCTATACCAATAATTACATGATTCCGATCGCACTATCCGGAGATCGTTCTTACAACAAGGATAACATCCGCCGCTATGTGCAGGAGGGATCCCGCATGATCCCGGGCTGCTCGACCATACATTTTGACGAAATTTCCCGTAAGAGAATCTTCAGTGCAATTGACAGCGTCAGACTG
>CADBIO010000061.1 GCA_902794835.1 uncultured Erysipelotrichaceae bacterium | reverse complement strand
GAATATGGCATCAGCAAAGAACAATTGTCGGATTGGCAGAGCTTCTATCTAGAATAAGCCAATCCTTTTGTCTTAGTTGAAATGAAAACGCCACCTTTGCGTGGCGTTATGGTCAATCTTTGATGCCGCCTCCGACGGAATTGATAAATTCCACGGCTAACTCTGGCCATCCAAACACTTCTTTTCGGATATTGATGTCCTCCCAATAATCTAGATACGTGTTCTCATCGCCTGTGGATAAGCCATGGACACCGCGAGGATAAAGGACCAACTGGCATTTTACACCATTACGATCTAAGGCGTCTTTTAGAGCTTGGGCATTCGTCGTTGGGTCCACCACCGTATCTTCCTTGGTCGTCCAGATAAAGCATGGAGGGAAAGAAGAAAGATCACGGTTCGTGATACAAAAGCGGCTAGGATTGGGATCTTCTGGCCCAGCAAGGTTTCTAATGCTAACTCCTTCTGTGTCATCCATAACCACCGGATAGCCTAAAACGACAGACCGTAGATGGGCGCCACATTTGCCATAAGGATAGAAAAGCTGTTTTTCCTCTTCGCTAAGAGAGGCCAACATCCCCGCGAGATGACCGCCGGCAGAGAACCCAGAGACGGTGATTTTCTCTGGGTCAGAATGCATGCTTTCTGCTTTTTTATAAAGATAGGTTAAAGCCATCATGGCTTCCACTAGCATCGTCGGGTATTTGTTTTTCGGGGCAATGGAATAATCCAACCAGAAAGCATTGAAGCCGTGACGCAAGAAAGCAAGAGCCACTGGGTTGGCTTCTCTTTGGGAGACAAAATGATATCCTCCTCCCGGAATGATCAACATGATTGGATGCAGCCTTTTTGGACACATTTCCGTGTCATCAAGATCATGGTCAAAAAAGATGCCGTGAAGAATCCCTTTCGCATATTTGTTTGGCTTTGGCCAGCCAAAATATTTGTAAAGATCGATGTTCGTGACTTTCATAACACTCTCCTATTTTTCTGACAAATGCATGATCAAAGACATTCTTTCCTCGGCGCTTAAATAAGCTTTGTGTTCCTTTATGGCATCTTCGATCTGCTGATAATGGCTTCCTTTGTTTTGCTCGCAACCCAAAAGATAATCCGCGCTACACCCTAAGGCGTTCGCGAACTTGCCCACAATCTCCAGATGAGGAATCCTGCTACCGCTAAGGTATTTGGAAATCGCTGGCTCTGAGATGTCCGTCAGCTTCGACAAAGCCCTCTGAGTGAGGCCTTTCTCTTTCATTTTCGCTTTTAAACGATGATGAAATTTCTCTTCCATGGCAATTCGTCATTATAATTTTACACATGAAACGAAAAATTGCACCTTATCAAATCGTCTACGAAGACCAGGATATTCTCGTCGTCAATAAACAACGGGAAGTTTTTAGCATTCGGACCAAGGATAAACGCACTTACGCCCATAACCTATATCATTACCTTTATGAGTACCTAGAAAAGAAAAAGGAACGTCCTTATATCGTGCATCGTTTAGATTATGAAACTTCGGGGCTAATTATTTTCGCCAAAAGCAAAGTTTTAAAAGATTCCCTCCAGTCCGCCTTTGAGAAGCGACAAGTCATCCGTCGTTATGAAGCGGTCATCGAAGAAAGAATCGAACCAGGACTTCATTGGGAGATCAAACAATACCTTTCTTCTAACGGGAAAGGGGGAATGGTCTATGAGACTGATCCTTCTTTAGGGAAGGAAGCCATCACTCATCTTACTTCGGCCAACCAAATTCAGATCGGAACCGTTCTTTCCATCACCATAGAAACGGGGAGACGAGCCCAAATCCGCAAAGCCATTCAAAGTCTAGGATTTCATTTGTTGGGGGATAAGAAATATTCCCAAAGCGAGGCCAAAAGAATGTATCTTAACGCCTACTCGCTTACTTTCCCTGAAGATATGCCAATCCAAAAGAAAAATTTTGAAGTCAAGCCATTGTGGCTGTTATAGAAAAAGGCAGAGGGATTGCTCCTTCTGCCTTATTTTTATGGTTGGAATCCGAAGATTATAAACCAAACTTCTTAATCGCTTCCCAACGATCTTGCGCGTATTTCTCACATTTGGTGAGAAGTTCTTCCGCATGTTCTGGGTTGATGACAGGAAGTTGGGAGAATCTCGTCTCTTGCATCAAGAAATCTCTGAATTTGGACCAATCAGGTTCTTTGCAATCGATAGTGAGACCTGGCTTGCCTGCCGCCACATTGCGTGGGTCATAACGGAAGCAGGTGAAATAGCCACATTCAACGGCTTGTCTTTCTTCCTTGATGGAATTGATAAGGCCGCCTTTGATATGTTGTTCCAAGCATGGGCAATAGCAGATGACAAGGGATGGACCATTGTAAGATTCTGCTTCTTTGAGGGCTTGGATGGCTTTCATTGGGTTTGCGCCGAGAGCGATTTGAGCGACATAGACGTGTCCATAAGACATCGCGATCAAGGCAAGGTTCTTCTTGGCTTCTTTCTTACCGGAAGCGGTGAATTTGTTGATGGAACCGGTTTGTGAGGATTTGGATGCCTGACCACCGGTGTTGGAATAGACTTCGGTGTCAAGGACAAGGATATTCACATCCGCTTCATTGGCGATAACATGATCCAATCCGCCATAGCCGATATCATAAGACCAGCCATCACCGCCGATGATCCAGACCGATTTCTCGATCAAGTCGCGATAATAGAGCTTAAGTTCTTTGACCGCTTCATTCTTGGAAGCATCCACGGCTGCTTTGAGGGTTGGGACGATTTCGCGTTCTGCGGCTCTGTCTTTGGCTTTGAGGGCTTCCAAATATTTGGTTGCCGCTTCTTTGAGTTCTGGCTCGACTTCTTCTGAGGCAATCGCGGCATCGAGGATGCGGTTGATTTGCGACATCTTATAGTCGTTGGCGATTCTCATGCCAAAGCCATATTCGGCATTGTCTTCAAACAAAGAGTTGGCCCAGGCAACGCCTTCGCCATCTTTGTCTTTGACAAATGGGGTCAATGGGGTGCTGCCACAATAAATGGAGGAGCAACCAGTCGCATTAGCAATCAAAAGGTCATGACCGAATAATTGCGAAAGCAAACGATAATATGGAGCTTCACCGCAACCTGCGCAAGCGCCAGAGACTTCCATGTAAGGACGTAAGAATCCGACACCTTTGACGGTGGTTGTTGGGAAGACATCGGTCTTGTTGGTGACGTTGTAATAGCAATAATCGGCAGCGACTTGTTCGCCGAATTCGCCTTTCGCGTCTTTCATTTCAAGAGCGAATTTGCCATTTCCGAGTTTCAATGCGGTTTGGTTGGCCATACATTCCGAGACGCAAAGGCCACAGCCAACGCAGTTTTCGGTGGCGACGGAGATGCGATACTTCAATGTCGCAGCTTTTGGCGAACCAGCAGCTGGTTTGACACTGTCTTTGATGATTTGTGGCGCTTTAGCCATTTCTTCTTCATCAAGAAGGTATGGACGGATGGTAGCGTGAGGGCAAACGAAGGCGCATTGGTTGCATTCGATGCAATATTCA
Organism: uncultured Erysipelotrichaceae bacterium; assembly: GCA_902794835.1. Lineage (GTDB taxonomy): Bacteria > Bacillota_I > Bacilli_A > RFN20 > CAG-826 > UBA4951. The sequence continues at coordinate 1,409 of CADBIO010000061.1, read as the reverse complement.
GGATGCCAGACTGGGACACGGTCGGCAATGGCTCTCTTCTGACGGAAGACGATATTCTCTTCCATCGTGCCATCGGCAAGCTCATATTTGAGGAATTCCGAGGTCGGGAGTTCATCGCCATCAAGACGGTCGATGGTTCCGACATATTCATCATAATAAGTGTCGCCGGTGTCTTCGAAGATCTTGGTGGTTGGAAGGTTGATCCATTCCGGGTCGACCTTCACTTCACGTAAGCCCGATGGGCCGGCATCGATAGCGTTGTAGTTGTTTTGAACGATGTCCATGCCTTTTCTTTCAAAGGTCTTCTTGACGAATTTCTTCATCCATTCTTCCGCCTGTTCATAAGGCATGATTTGTGGATTGAGTTTGAAGAAGGCGGCTTGCAAAGTCGTGTTGGTGTGACGACCCATATGGCATTCGGCGGCAAGCTTGTTGGCGTCGATGGCATAGAATTTCGCATGCTTTTCGGCTAAGAGGTGCTTCATGCGGTTAGGCATGGCTTTGGCAAGTTCTTCATCAGACATGTTGGTGTTGAGCAAGAAGGTACCGCCCTCTTTGAGGTTATTGATGATGTCGAATTTCAGGATATAGGTGTCCAAAGAGCAGGAGATGAAGTCTGCGTTCTTGACATAATATTCAGAATGGATCGGGCTCTTTCCGAAACGCAAGTGAGAACGAGTCGTGCCACCAGATTTACGGGAGTCGTATTGGAAATAAGCTTGAGCATATTGTCCTGTCGCATCGCCGATGATCTTGATGGAATTCTTATTTGCCGAAACGGTGCCATCTGATCCTAAGCCATAGAATAAGCAGGATGTGTAATAAGCTGGGATTTGGAATTTCTCATCGACCGGAATGGAGAGATGGGTGACATCGTCTTTGATGCCGACGGTGAAGCCATTCCAATTTTTCTTCGCATTAAGGAAGTCGTAGACGGATTTGACATCTTTTGGCTGTGTGTCTTTGCTGGAAAGGCCATAACGTCCGCCAATGATGGTTTCGAAGGTGCGGCCTTGGGAGAATAAAGCAGCGAGAACATCGAGGTAGAGTGGTTCCCCTTCTGAGCCATTTTCCTTGGTTCTATCAAGGACGGCGATCTTCTTGACGGAAGATGGGATGACCGAAGCAAGAGCTTTGGCTGAGAATGGGCGATAAAGGTGGACTTTGACAAGACCAACATGTTCGCCGGTGGCATTCAACGCGTCGACAACTTCGCTGGCAGTTTCAGTGACGGAACCCATCGCGATGATGACACGATCCGCTTTTGGATCGCCATAATAGACGAATGGGGCATATTCACGGCCGGTCAAGCGGGAAGCTTCTTTGAAATATTTTTCCACGACCGGGAGAATTTCTTCCCAGTGTTTGTTTTGCGCTTCGCGAGCTTGGAAATAAATATCGTCATTTTC
>CADBIO010000060.1 GCA_902794835.1 uncultured Erysipelotrichaceae bacterium | reverse complement strand
GACGTTGCCTCCACCCCGTTTTTCAATTCGGATAACTGCCACGGGGACATCTTCCATTATTCGACCGAAGAGCAAATGAAGAAGGCGATCCGCTTTTGGGCGGACTCTACTTCTAAGGGATGCTTCACACGAAAAGTCATCGTGGACAACTCAAACAATCGCGCGATCGGAACCATTGAATACTTCGTTAGGCAAAACGAGCCAAATTATAACGAGGCCATCCTTCTTCGCGTGGACGTGCACCATTACTATGAGCAAAAGAAGGCGCTCGCGAAGATTTTTCGGATAGCAATAAAGGAAGCCTGCTCCGCTTTTGGAAAGATGCCGATTTTGACCAAAGGGTGGGACTACGCCGTGGAGCGAAAAGAAGCTTTGTCATCCTTGGGCTTCAAGGAGTGCGAGGAACCGCTCATCGGCCACGAAAACGAATCGTTTCAACATTATTGGTTGGCTCCAAACAAAGACGTGTGATTCGTAATCCAATGGCTCGAATATGGGTTTCGTCGGAGAGAGCGGAGTTTGTTCTTTTTCGGAGAATTGGCGTCGTCATGGCACAGCGTTTGTGGCAGGACAGTCGCGATTTGCCTCGTTTGGCTAAAAATGACTTTCCTCGCAAGTCAGTTAGTCGGAGCATATGGTAAGGCCCTGAGTTTGGGCTAAATCAATGTAAACTAAGTCGTCCATAAAGGGCGGCTTTTTGTTTAGCTCGTGGTACTTATATGTTGCGCAAATAAAAATGCGCAGATATAATTAAGGCATGAATGAATTAAGACAAAAAAGAAAAGAATTAGGCATTACCCAAATTCAAGCCGCTAAGGCTTGTGGTGTTTCAAGACGCACTTATCAAACATATGAAGAAACCGATAATTTTAATGAGACATTTAATGAATTGGTTAGAAAACTTGATGAAATGAGGATTCTTGATGGAAGCAATTATATTTCTAATGTCAAATATATCAAACACGTTTGTAATCAATTGTTTAAAGAAAAATATCCTGAAGTAAAATGCGCATATTTATTTGGTAGTTATGCTAGAGGACAGGCAACTGGCAAAAGCGATATCGATATTTTGGTAGTTTGTCCTCCTTTAGGAATGAGATTTTATGCAATTGCAGCAGAATTAGAGGAGCAACTTCATAAACAAATTGATTTGCATACACATAGACAATTGTTGGAAAATGATAAATTTCTCGAAGAGATATTAAAGGAGGGAATCAAAATATATGGATGATAAAACACTTTTAAGAATAGACTCTCTTTTAAAACATATCGATAAAGTTTTGAACGATACCAAGGGTTTGACAATAGATGAATTAAGACAACATGATTTGCTACTACGCGCCACTTGTTTTTCCATTGCACAAATAGGTGAAACGATGAATCAGTTATATAACACATTAGGTGATAAGTATTTCAATATGCCTTGGGTCGGCGCTAGGGGAATGAGAAATATTATCGTTCATGACTATGGAAATGCTGATGTTGAACAAGTTTATTCAACTATTCACAATGATTTGCCTAGTTTAAAAGTGTCGTTTATAACAATAAAAAATGACATAGAATTTAACACTCTTATCACAGAAAGATTAGTCCTAAGAAAGATCAATATGAAAGACATTGAGCCGATGTTTGATAATTGGGCAAGCGATCCAGAGGTTACTAAATATGTTACATGGTTACCGCACCAAAACATTGGAATTACTGAGATGATTGTTAAAGAGTGGATTAAAGAAGATAAAAACCCTAGAACAATAAGATATATGATTACAATTAAAGGGGACAATGAACCTATTGGTACTATTGATGTTGTTGATTATGTCAATGGTGTGCCAGAGATTGGTTATTGTTTATCCAAAAAACACTGGAATAAAGGCTATATGACTGAAGCATGCAAAGCCTTGATTAAATACATTTTTAATATTGGTTTTACAAAGATAGTAATAGAAGCTGATGTTAGAAACATTGGCAGTAACAAAGTTATTAAAAAATGTGGTTTCTCATTTACTCACAAAGAAGAAAAGGAACACTGCTCTCAATTTAAACCTGAGCCTATTGCTGTTAATTGGTACGAAATCAAAAAATAGTCGTGGCAAAATCGGACAACTGGTGGCGGCTCTTTTCTGGGAAAGCGAAATTTGGACGAATCAGGAAAAACGGGTTTGGACGATCACAGCGTTTGTAGTTGTCCAAAGTCGTTGATCCGAAGTTGGCTAAAAACTTCCATCCGACTTTGGGCGGTATAGAAACATGAAGAGATCTATCGAAAGGTAGGTCTTTTTTTGTCGCGCCCAGAGAGAAGGATAAAGCGTTTCGATAAGCCATAAAACAGCACTAGAAAAGAGAAAACTTTTATGAAATCGAAACTTAAAAACAAAATGGATATTGGAAGCATTAATCATGTCGATGTTCAAATACCTACGATGAAAAACTGACGAAAATACTGCACCGGCTTCCTATTTGTTGAATAATTTTTTGAAGGAAAAGACTTAGATGAATATAATGTTTCAGCGAGGTGTACAGATATGAAAAGAAAATGTCTCCTAATATTAACAATCCCATTGTTGTTTTCGATCAGTTCTTGTAAAGAAGGAACTAAACAAAAAGAATATTTCACCTTATGGGATGCTAGCAAATCTAGCGCATTAACGACTTTAAAGGATTTCGTGAATGACGTGACCAACGTCAATTCTCCTAATTACATCCCAGTAGAAGATCGTATCGCGACCTTTGATATGGACGGAACCTTTGTCGGTGAACTATATCCAACTTATTTCGAATATAACATGCTGGAATATCGTGTCTTGGAAGACGCTTCCTATAAAGACATAGCCCCAGAAAGCGTTAAAGAGGCTGCTCAAATTATCAAGGATTATTCCACTGGCGTCATCACCAAATTCCCTGATCATTTCGACATGACCCACGCTTTGGCAGCTGCCGAGGCCTACAAAGGGATGACCTTAAAGGAATTTGACGAATACGTGAAAGAATATGCCAAAAAGCCAGCCAATGGTTTCAAAAACATGACTTATGGTGAATCCTTCTACAAACCAATGCTAGAAGTCTTTGATTATTTAAATGACAATCACTTCACGAATTACGTTGTCTCGGGGTCCGATCGTTTTATTTGCCGTTCATTGGTGGAATCGATTGGTATCGAGCCAAACCGCGTTATTGGCATGGACGTTGTTTTGAAATCTACCAATCAAGGGGACAATGACGGTGTCAATTACACGATGAGCGCAGAAGAAAATCTGGTTAGAACGGAAGAATTAATTATCAAGAATTTAAAGACAAACAAAGTAAAACAAATCGCCCAAGAAATCGGCAAAGTTCCTGTTCTCTCCTTTGGCAACAGCAGTGGCGATTCTGCCATGCATAATTACTGCAAAGGCAACACCAAATATAAACGGACGGAAGCTTTTATGTTAATCGCTGACGACGATGTGAGAGACCATGCGAATCTAGAAGAAACGGCGAAAAGAAAAGCCAAATGGGAAGCCGCTAACTATAACATCATTTCTATGAAAGACGATTTTAAAACCATTTATGGATACGATGTTGAGAAAGTAGATTTCACCTTCTAATTCGTCTTATAGAGCAGGCCGTCGGGATTTCGACGGCCTTTTTCAATAGCTTTGTTTTCCTCTTTTTAAATTTGATGAAGTTGGTAGAATATGTTTACATTTTCAATTGTTGAAAATATGAAAGGAATACTATGAAATCACACAAAATAGCATTAAGCTTGCTTTCTTTAGCTACCGCAGCCACACTGATTGCCTGCGGAAACAAGGATGTCGTCAAAGAAGACGTCACCCTTGAAGAATTTATCGCAGCCATCGGAAAGATTGAAGACACTCCGAACAATCACGTTGAATTCACAAGCCAGGATTCGGTCGATTCTTCCTTGAAGGCAGAACAAAAGGCCTCTCTTACCTACATTGATGAAATTTGGGAATTTGACGCCAATTCAGAAACTCAAGATCCAAACGCCATGACTTATGCAGGGATGGATTTAAAAGAATTGGTCAATTTTTACGAAAAAGAACAGGAAAAAGAACGAGAAAAGGAAAGCAGTGAAAGCGAATCCGAGCTCTCCTCTGACGAGGCCGAGCCCACTAAGGTTTCGTCGCAAAGATTTGATATCCTTGGCGAAAAAGGATTCAGAGTCGAAATCAAAGAAGAAACCGTTTTAACTCCTACGGTCACCACGGGAGAATCCCACACTAGCGAAATCACCACCGACAAATATGGCAGAATCACCTCTTTCTTCGAGTATACCGAGACCCGTTCCTATGTCGGAGAAGAAGATCAACCATATAAAGTGGAGTCCAGCAAGGAGACCCGTTATCAACTTGTTTGGAGCAAAGTCAACATCCCTGGAGGAAACTTCCAAGAAGTAACTGCCGCCGTCTTCAAAGAAAAAGCAGAAAAGACCACAGAGGCTCCGTATACTTACGCTCTTGCCGGCAGCGAAATCGTTTCTTTGTTTGGGAAAGAATCGTATGCGGACGTTCTTTATGTCAAAGACGAAAGCGGGAAATGGGCGACCGAAGAAAAGACATCTTCGAACATTACCCAGTTCATCAATAAGACTGCCATCGGTCTCTATGAGGAAATCAACAATCCAGTGCCAACCAGCTCTGAATCTAGTCAAACCACAGAGACTAGCTTGGTTGCCAACTATTTCGTCGGCGGCGAGGAAATGAAAGTTGTCGTCAAGACCGAAGCAAATGACCCCAACGAAAACGTGTCTTCCAAAACCGTCACCTCTTTTGTTTTCGATGAATTCGGCTACTTAACGAGCTTCCGTTTAGGCGCCCAAATATCTGGCATTACGCTCGTAACTGAGCGTGGTTCTATTGCTTGGCATGAAGGTGAATTGCCGGCAACTTCCGAAGATTCGTCCGACTCAATTTAACGGAAAATCCAAAGAAAAACGAATCCGTTTCGAAAGAGACGGATTTTTCTTTTATTTTTTGTGGTATAGCTTTTTTGTTCCGTAGACAGCCTCTGTGGTGCTATCAATGCCAAGTTTCCTCAAACA
>CADBIO010000059.1 GCA_902794835.1 uncultured Erysipelotrichaceae bacterium | reverse complement strand
GCCCAAAGCGCGATTGACGCTGCCGTTAAAGCGGGTGCCAAAGGGATTTGGAATTTCGCCCCAACCCACGTCACCGTGCCAAATCATGTCGTGATTGAGAATTTTAATTTTTCATCCAGTTTGGCTGTCTTGATGCACCGTTTGAATCGGGCAAAATAAAAAAGAAAAAACGAAACCTCGGGCAATGAAGTGAACCCCATTTAGTTCACAGAGAGAAAAAACCTCTCAGCGTAAAATAAAACGTTGGGAGGTTTTTTAATCAAGGAAGGAATAAATGCCGATGGAGACGGCGTTGTCGAGATTCAAGGAATCGACTTTTGAAGACTGCTCGATTTTTATCGGCGTCCCTACGTTCAAAAAGGAAGAATCTAATCCCGTGGCCTCATTGCCAAAAATCAAAGAATATGGCTTTTCTTTCTTGACGTTTTTCAAAGCGTTCTCTGTTTGTAACATAAAAGGGTATAAATGCCGTTGACCAGCGAGAGCTAAATATTCTTCAAAAGAAGAAAAATAAGCGAAAGGAACGGAAAAGATGGCACCCATAGAGGAACGGACGCATTTGGGATCAAAACAATCGGCGGCAGGGGAGATGATGGCAAGATAATCGATATTAAAAGCAGCGCAAGAACGGAAAATCGTCCCTAAATTTCCCATATTCGACGGATGGACTAAAACAACATGGTTGCCCTGAGGCATTCTCTTGCAAGTGAATTTCTCAAATTCTCCGATCACCATCGTATTTTCTTTTTCCGAAAGCGAGAATATTTTCTGATTGTTGGTGATTACAGGAACGTGATTGGCTTCAGCAAGATGAACTAATTTCGTATAAGTTTCATCTCGTTTTTGCTTGGGATTGACATAAATCCGTTTTGCCACCTCCGCTTTTCGAAGCAATAGTTCGAAAGTCAAGGTAGTTCCTAAGGTGTAGGAGAGCTCTCCTTTTTTCTCATATTTTGCCATATACCATAGTATACACGTATTTTGAGAAAAATATTGGTTCGACGGTGTGCGATGTTTTTAAAAATATTCTCCAAAAGGAGACATTTTCTTTCCAACCCCGTCTTTTTATAAGTGAGGAGAAAAAATGATGGAAGAAGAAACAGCAAAAATAGGAACGATTTCTAAGGAGATGCAACAAGAGTTTGGGCTTGCTTTAGGGAAGGGGAATGTTGTTTTCGCTTTGTCTAGGGATTTGGATAAATTTGCTCGACGTTGGCCCCAGGATTACCTTAGAAAGATTTCCGAAAGCAGGAATATTCTGCGTTACCCTTTATATGGGGCTTATAACGAGGAGAGCAAAACGTTATATCTCATCAAAGAATATGTAAAAGGGCCTTATTTTATTAAGGCCGGCATTGAGATTGACTTGCACAAGCAAGCCCATTTGGTGGATATTTTTGCCTTAAATGAGATCAAATCGAAAGAAATCGTTCATCCAGGGGTCGAATGGAAACTCATAGCTCGGAAGAAGATGGCGAATTCTTGCGCGCATACTTCCCCGAAAGCAAGAAACTGAAGAAAAGGAGCAATGTGGCTACCCCAAGATATAGAGCAAACATCGAAAGCGAGGCGATGATTACGCCTGCCCATCCCCCTAATTGGCCCATTACGCCTTGATTCACGAAAGTGCGGTAATCGAAAATCAAGGTGCCGAAAGTGGTCGATGTTCTAATGTAATGGTTCAAGAAAGAGAAACCAGCATAATAAACCGGGACAGAGCCGAAATAAATGAGCCAATGCCATTTCCAGTTGCCCTTTTCGGAAAAGAAGAGCCAATCTAGAAAAACGACAAGCGGGAAAACGATATACATCAAAAGCTGAATCAAAAGCCGTTCTTGGCTGAAATAAACCAAATTAGAATTTCCAATGTTAATAAATAGGAAATAGAAAGGGTGGCCGATGGCTAAGGCCATCTCGAGTGCGACCGACATGAAAAGCACTTGCCCGAATGTCGCCGGAACCCCCGATTTGTTGCTTTTTCGCAAACCTTTGATGGAAAGAATCGTTTCAATCAAAAGAATGATCGTCGCATAAAGCGTAATCTCGGTTCCTAAATAACGGATGGAATTCCAGCTTGCCGTTTCAACGGCATCGAGATTGAAGGCCGTGACCAAAGTGAAAATACCGACTAAAGTCGCAGATAGGCGATAAGTGAATATGAGAATTCGATTGCGGAAGACCATAATTATGCCTCTCTTTGCCTCTGCCTTGAAGAGAGGATAAACTTAGAGAGTTATGAATATTATAGACATTTTTAAAGATGACCAATACCCAAGAAAGGGAAAAGCCCATTCGCGAGAGATTTCCCGAGCGATTGTCATGCGCCCTGACGGTTTATTTGCCATTCATCTCATTCGAAGGAACGACGCCTTCGGCGATTGGTCCTATTTTGAGACCCCAGGTGGCGGAGTTGACGATGGAGAAAGCCCAGAGCAAGCGGTGGTTCGAGAATGTGAGGAAGAATTGGGATATCAAGTGGAAATCATCCAAGAACTTGGGACGATCAAAGACGAATACGCTTTGATCGGAAGGACGAATATCAATCATTATTATCTTTGCAAGACGAGAGAATTCGTCGGCAAGCATCTCGTTAGCGACGGCGACACTTTAATTGCGGAAACCCTGTACCTCCCAATCAAAGAAATCATTCAGAAATATGAAGCTCTTCCCAACGAAAAAATCCCTCTGCTTCTTAAAAGAAGGGAACTTCCGATATGGAAATTGGCAGAAAAAATCATTAACAATTAGTTTTAACTTGCCTTAAGTCTTATTCTTGATTAAACTTAATCACGCTGGCGGCATTGGTGAAGTGGTCTAACACAACCGGCTGTGAACCGGCCATTCACGGGTTCAAATCCCGTATGCCGCCCCATTCTTAATGTACAGCATAAATGCCCGTGAAAAATGGGCATTTTTGTTTATTTATAGCCCAAATTCATGCTTTTAATAATTAAGGGTGGTGGATGGGAAACAAGAAAATGTCATTTTTCGCTAGTTCGATTCCCAACTTTTCTCGCACCACCCAACATTGCATAACCACCTTCGCAGGACGGGTGCAAACTAAAAAAGGCAAAAGAAAACCCATGATCATGGTATAGCTAGTACCTAGGTCATGGGATTTTTTTATTTATTGATGAATATCCCGAAGTAGCAAGTTGTGATAGTGGATCTCACCTTATGGTCATAAGAATCAATGAATGCCATCGGTATCGCATTTGGGTTATAAGGAATTGTATTAACATCATCTGACCCAACCACAAATATAAGCCTATCTCTATTAACAACTATCATTTGTTTGAATAGATTTCTGAAGTCGTAATCTTTCAAAACCTCCTCATCGGGGAATTTTCTTAATTCCTTTATAATCGAATCCGCCCTTGTTTCTGGCGATAAGTTTGTTAGTCGTTTGTTTTCTAGCAATGCCTTTTTATCTGAAAGCTCATTAATTTGCTTTCTTATCTCGTTTTTGATGGTTTCGAATGCGTCGCCAGTTAAATTAGCGTAGTCATCTTGTTTCGTTCTTAAATTAGCGATTTGGGTATCCAATTGCTTTATTTCAGTGATTAAGGAATCATCCTCTTTCAATTCGAAGGCTTTTATAAGCTCTTTTCTAAATTCTGATTCATTGTCCTAATGGATGAATTCGGGAAAACTTTCCTCGATTATGTCGTTGAATATAATTCCATAAACGGCATTAGGTTTTTAAGGGATACATACAATTTAAAACTAAGGCTCTGGAACAATCAATTTGATACTGTACCTAAAGGTATGTTCTGGGTTCATGACAAAGGAATCGAGCTAGCAAGAATAGTTGCTAATTCTGGTGATGTGAAGCTTTTCACTGATATTTATGACCCATATTATCAGTTCGCTATGTCAGGGTATTATTTGCATGACTGTATCTATTGCCAAGACGATTATTTCGAGATTCTTTTGGATCATGAAGAGTTGTATAAAACAATCTTTGAAATCAAAAAATACGAATATGAACTAACAAGGCATCAAAAGAAAACACTCGGAAAAGATACCCAATCGTTTAGTTCTATAAATCCAGTAATTAACGGTGTTCTTGGTTTTTGCCTTAGGAATCTTTTCAAATATAAAAAACAAGCTGTGGAGATACTCAAGTTTGGTGCTACTCATAACAGAAGCGTAATGAATGGGTTAGAAGATAGTTTTGACTACTATGCAACCGATGAAATAGGCGGACTAAGAAACTGGCACAAAAACTATGAAATTGCAGATGTTGTAATTGTTGCAGATGTCAAAGACATCAAAGATAAAGAAATCATAGATTTGATTAATGAATTACCAAAATTCAAAAGCATGAGGTGAGATGAAATATGGGACCTAAATACTGCATGAATTACGATTCTGGCGAATACGAATGGATTGATGAAGACGGTTATAGTTGGGATCAAGGCGAATACGTATTCAACTGGGACGACAGCGATTATAGAAATGAACGCGATGAAGAGGAAGACGATTGGTGAAAGATATGAAGAAATTATTAATTTTATTGCCACTCACATTAATGGCGTTAACTGGATGCAATTCCAATAAAGTAGATAACAAAGTTTCTGACACTCCAAAGGAGACAGTAACTTTAAGCAAAGAAAATTTCTCTACTTATGTGGCGTGTAATTCAAGCGTAACGTTTAACAACACATCGAATGACTACGCTAATTATTTCACATATTTTATTGGTGCTGATTACTGCAAGTTCGTTAATTGCACAGTCACTTATGGCTATGCTTATATGGCAAACGAATATACTGGCACTGGAGAAACTGTCCCTTTAACCTTATCTGGCGATGGACAAGCGAATCCATATCATGTTCGAATCAACACGACAGCAGGCTACTATAGATTTGTCGTAGTGGCAGCTAGCGGAACAGTAGAAGTTTATAGATGATCATCTGATACCTCCTTTCTGTATCATCCTCATAAAGGCTCTTATCTGTGTTCTCCTCACAATAGTGATAAGAGCCACTTTTTTATTGTTGTGAAAAATTTTTAATATGAAGTAACTACGAAGTAGTTAAAAAATATTAATAAAAAAAGTTTGGAAAAATTTTGAAAAAGTCGACTACGGGAATACTATGTATTCCCTTATATATAGTAGGAGGACATTTTATGAAAACTGTCAAAAATTTAGATCCAGATTCTATGTTTAAAGAGCTAAAAGAATCATGGAGAATCGAAACAAAAATGCTCATGACTACTAAGCCGCTTTCTGCTAAAGAGATTGAATTCTTAAAAGCTAAAGCAGAGGAAGGATCTCCG
>CADBIO010000058.1 GCA_902794835.1 uncultured Erysipelotrichaceae bacterium | reverse complement strand
GATCGTTATTCGATTGAGATTTTCGTCAATGGGATTTCGATGAGCAACACGGTATATCCAAAAGAAAGCAGCGATCGATTCGAAATCAACGTTGATGCACAGAATGCCTCAATAAAAATATACAAATGATGTTTGTTAGACAAAAATTATGATAAAATAGAGATGGAAACGTTTCCATAAAGGAGAAATCTATGAAAAAACTTTTGGGTTTTGCGTTATTAGGAATTGCCGCGGTAGGGGCTTCGTTGGCCTCTGTCAGAAGTGTGAAAACAGCTGAACTTCATGAGGCAAAGGCAGAAGCCTTGGTCGAAAAATACATCGATGTCAATACGGCAAATTTTGATCGCGACATAATTTCCGGGGGAAATGCAACATTCTGGTCCGAAGGTTATTTCTACGGAACAAATCGACCATTCATTAATACTTTCCTCCAGGAAGGGAACACTTATGAAATCCGTTCCCGAAAATGGGTTCAAAGCGGAGAATACATCTCTTTCTTGATTGGCGGTGGGCCTCATTATGGCGGAACTGACGATAATTTCGATAGCAGCAAAGGAGCTCCGGCCAATTTCGTCAATATCTTTTCGCAAACAAAAGAAAAGGATGTCGGGGTACAGATCTGCAATGAAGGCTTTGCCGATCCATTGATTTCCTGCAATATGATTTTCCGTTATGTTTTCATCCCGGAAGAATATCGTGGCGATGAATTCTTAGCCTATATTCGTGATAATTCGAGCGCAGCTTTCGGCGGCGTTACCTTTGGCGAACTTAAAGTGAACCAAACTTGGGATGAAGTCGTTGCCTCTTTCTCCAACCATTTGGCAACTTATCAATTCAGTTGCAATAACACCCCGAATACCAATCAATACAATGCGATCAAAAATTTCTATGCGACAAACGACTATTATGCGGATTTAAGAACCGCATTGGCCGCGAAAGATAGTGCTGACGATGATTTTGAAGATAATGATGCCCTTAGCAAATGGGCCATCGACCGTCTCAATACCGTCGAAGAAAATGGAAATCTAATCACCATTGATCATAATCGCATCGTCAACAACGCCGAAACCAAAGGCGATGACTTCTTCCGCGTCCCAATGCCGATGAACAAATCGGGCGAATATTTTGTCAACGCCGACACGAGCGGCATCGCGGAAACTTCTAAATATCGTCTGGTTTCCAGTGCTTTCAAATTAAGCGGCGTTGGCTTGGTCTCTGCCAAATTGGGTGGGGGAACCTCCGTGCTTTCTTTGTTAGATGAAGACGGAAACGAATTGACCTCCACAAGAATTGCCGCTGCGGAAGGAAACAATTATCTCAATCCTGCCTTTGTCGACGGTTCACGAGAAGATAGCTTCAATATCATGCGAAGCGGCACCCGTTTGAACACCATGACGAGGGTTTATCTAGATTGCAGTGAGCATCTAGGCAAGACGGTCCGCGTTGCCATCAGCGATGGCCGTACTGGGGGAGCATGGGGCCTTGCCTATTTCGATGATGTCGTCACGAAATACGATTCTTATCCAGCGATCCAAGTGGAACAAATCACCCAAAAGGACGGCGATGTGACCTATTACGGCGCCGTCACCGACAAATATATCGGTTCCGAAACGACGACTTTTGGAAAAGCCTGGAAATACGTCAATGACTATTACAATTTGATGAGAGCGAAATCCAATCGCGTTTCCTGGTGCGATATCAAAGATAGTGCAGACGTCACCAGCTTACTTAGCGCATATGAGGGATTCGATCCTTCCGTTAAAGCAATCATCGATGCCTCAATGGACTATTCTCATGGCAAAGATGCCACCGCGGAAGATTTCTATCTCCACGCCATCGAAACGACAACCATCGGCGCTTCGATTAACTATATCAAAGAGTTGAAGAGCTCTGGCGAATCCAATTCTGTTCTCAGCATCGTTGGCGTCAGAAACGGCGATCTTATGCCTTTCAATGTCACGTTAGTTTCTACTTTAGCTCTTGCCTTCCTTTGCTTAGGCATCTACCTGGCCAAGAAAAAGAAAGCCAATCGCTAAACGCCATGACAAAGGGAACTCACATTGTTCCCTTTTTTGAAAAAGAATAGAGTTATGTTAATTTGTGTCGGAGAAATTCTAGTAGACGTCTTTGATGAAGACGGAAAACAATCTTTATTCCCTGGGGGAGCCCCTTTTAACGTCGCTTCCAACGCTTTGCTTTACACCAAGGACGTTTCCTTTTATGGGGCCGTGGGAAAAGACGAAGAAGGGAATTTTTTGTTGGATTTTGCCTCTAAGCGTCCTTTCAAAACATTAAGCATAAAAACCCTTCCTGATTACTCGACGACGAAAGCCATCGTATCATTGAAAGAAGGGGAACGTTCCTTCCGCTTTGAACGTGATTCTGGGGCGGATTACCATCTTTCTATCCAAGACATCCATTGGCAAGAGATCCAGGATGAAGACATTGTCCATATCGGATCTTTGATGCTTTCTTATCCGGAAGGAGTTTCGTTTTTTCATTCTTTCGTCCACGAAATTCGTTCCCGTTCGAAAGCCAAAATCTCTTTTGACATTAATTATCGGGATGATATCTTCCCTTCGGAAGAGGTTGCCAAAGACGTTTTCATCAAAGCCCTTTCCGAGGCAGATATCCTCAAATTCTCCGTCGAAGAACTACGCTTGCTTTCAGGAGAGGAAGAAATCTTTCTTGGATTGAAACGTTTGTTAAAAGAAGAACAAATGGCCGTCGTGACATTAGGGAAAGAAGGATCCTTATTCTATTCCAAAGGCAAAATCGTGAAAGTCCCTTCCTTCCCAGTTAAGCCAGTGGATACCACCGGGGCAGGAGACGCTTTCTATGCCTATTTCCTAGCCTCTTTGGTGAATCATCCTTCGTTTATCGAAGAAGAGGACTCTCTTATTAAATATCTTACTTACGCCAACGTGGCAGGGGCTCTAACCACCCTCCGTAAGGGGGCAATTAACGCTGCCCCAAGTCAAGAAGAAATCGAATCTTTCTTACAAAAGACGTCGAAATAGATGTTTTAGACAAAAAGAAAAAAGTTTCCCAGACAGGAAACTTTTTCATCATTATAGATCGAGGATCGCTTTTGCGGCCTTTTTGAGGTAATCCTTTTGATATTCTTCAATCCTTCCTTCATCGACTAATTTTGTAATGGATGGGTCGATTGGAATTTCATCGAGGATAGGAAGACCGGTTTGTTTAGAAAGGTCGGAAGAAGAGACGTTTCCAAAGACATCAATCTTTTCTCCGCAATGAGGGCATTGAACATAAGCCATATTTTCGACGATGCCAAGGAGATTGACGTTCATCATCTTCGCCATATTGATGGATTTGGTGACGACTTCGCTTACCAGTTCCTGAGGAGAAGAGACAACAATCGCCGCATCGATTGGAAGTTGTTGGAAGACGGTAAGAGGGACGTCTCCAGTTCCTGGCGGCATATCGATTAAAAGATATTCCTTTTCGCCATAGACGATTTCCGTGAACATCTGCGAGACCAAAGAGGAGATCAGGCTTCCTCTCCAAACGATTGGGGTTTTTGGATCATCGAGCAGGTTATTCGAGCTGATTAAAGTGATTCCTCGGTCCGTTTTGGCAGGGAAAATGCCATCTTTATCACCCAAACAGGTGTAATTGTCTCTTCCGAACGTTTTGGCGATCGACGGGCCGGTGATATCGGCATCCATAATCGATACTTCATGGCCTTGATTTAACAAAGTTACCGCCAAAAGGGAAGTGACTAACGATTTGCCTACACCCCCTTTTCCGGAAATGATGGCGATGATTTTTTTAAAGGACGATCCTTCGTGTGGTTTCAGCTTTTCGATACTACGACGCTTTCTTGGGTCGTATTTTGAATCAATTTGTTCATTTTCTGGCATAGATTAACCTCATCAACAATTATAACAAAATATCTCCTGATGAGTACTTTTGTAGAAGGGATTTGACAAGGATTGTATAATTTTAAGGTATGACTTGGGAAGCGGTAGGCGAATTAGCGTTAGATTGTCTCTTCGATTCATTGAAGGTGCTGGCTGTTGCGCTGGTTCTTTATGTGATCCTTTCTTTCTTTGAAAATAAGATCGCCAAACTTCTCGAGCGGAAAAAGAGAATGGCCCCTTTCTTTGGCTCTTTGGCTGGGGCAATCCCTCAATGCGGGATTTCCATCGTTGGGGCAGATATTTATACCAAGGGACATATCACCTTGGGCACCTTGTTAGCCATTTTCATTGCCTGTTCCGATGAGGCCTTACCGGTTCTTTTTGGCGATTTCACAGGCAAATGGTATATGGGTTTTGTGACGGTTGGAATCAAAATCGTCTTCGCTTCCATTGTCGGCATCGCAGTAGATTTGATCGATCGGAAAAACGTCACCAAAGTGGACGAGCATTTCGAGAATTGCCATATCGAAGAGGAACACACGCACATTGGCTGTTGCCACCATGCGATTGAAGAAAGCGAAAAAGAGAACCGCTGGTATGAGCATCTTTGGCATCCATTATTGCATTCCTTGAAAATCTTCGCCTATGCCTATGGGATTAGCTTTCTCTTTGGCTTATTGATTCTTGGGGTCGGCGAAGAGAATCTTTCTCTCTTCTTGACCGACAATTACTATTTGTCGCCATTATTCGCCACCTTCATTGGCCTTATCCCCAATTGCGCCTCCTCGGTGCTCATTTCCAATCTTTATTTAGAAGGGATGCTTCCTTTTGGGGCGATGTTGGCGGGCTTAAGCGCTAACGCCGGACTTGGTCCGTTATATCTTTTCAAGGATAAAAACCATCTTGGCCGTGCTTTCTTGATTATGGGATTACAGGTCCTTTTCGCTTTAATTCTTGGCTATGCGACCATTTGGGTGAGGTTATAAAATGCCGATTTTTGCCACACGAAAGAAAAACAAAGCCGCCGTTTATTCTCGGAAGAAAAACAACCGCACAGGGGAAGATATCGATATGCTTCATGAGAATGAAATGGATCCCCAAAGCGGGAGTGCGGGCTCCTACGCTTATAAAGATCATGAAGACGGGGCTTAAACCCCTTTTCTTTTTTGTTTATTAGGTAACAAATAATAACGATAGAAACTATTGATTTAACGATTGTTTTATGGAAGAAATCAACTTGGCGATCTCCTCTTCCTTTAAGCCGTTGTTGTCAGTGTTATCATAGATATAATCGGCAATTTCACGTCCTTTTTCGACATATTTGTAATGCATCGGTCGAACGGTGGCTAAATATTGGCTGATGACTGAACGTGGGGTCCTTCCTCTTTCTTCGCTGTCACGGAGGATTCTTCGGGCCAAACGAATGTCGGCGTCGCAATGGACGTAGATCAGATAATCGAAATATCTTCTTGGTTCCGGGATGGTATAAATCAATACCCCATCGACAAAGACAATCGGGGCGGGTTCAACATGCTGGGAAACGCCTTCTTTCCGGAGGTGGCTGGCAAAATCATAGACGGGAATGTCAATTGCCGTGCCTTTTTTGATGGAGGAAAGGTCTTTAAGGAATAATTCCTCGTCAAGGATGGAAGGATCGTCGAAATTCA
>CADBIO010000057.1 GCA_902794835.1 uncultured Erysipelotrichaceae bacterium | reverse complement strand
GTTTCCTTTCTTGTACCTTTTTGCCAAGAGTTGTATAGTATTTAAGCCCACGGGCCTTTAGCTCAGCTGGTTAGAGCGTCCGCTTGATAAGCGGGAGGTCGATGGTTCAAGTCCATTAAGGCCCACCATGTGGAATAAAAGCCCCGGGAAGAAAATGCTTCTTGGGGCTACTTCTTTATGTGGGTGTTTAGCTCAGCGGGAGAGCGCTTCCTTCACACGGAAGAGGTCGTAGGTTCGACACCTATAACACCCACCAATGCCGTCTTAGCTCAGTTGGTAGAGCAGTTGCCTTGTAAGCATCAGGTCGTAGGTTCGAGTCCTATAGACGGCACCACGCTGCTGAACCCTCTCAAGGATTGGTCTATCCAATCCAATGAAAACGGGTATTTGATAAATTAAAATCAAACTGTCTTATGAACGGGGAGTTTTTAGGTAATCGAAGAACGGAAATCGGGATCTCTCAAAATGAATTGAGTTCCATTTTGGGATATTCACCTCAATTGATTTCTCTTTGGGAAAGCGGGAAAAGCTCGCCTTCACTGGGCATATGGAGCAAATACGCTTCCACATTGAAGTTGGATTTAGAAGGCTTCTTATCGGGCAAAATCAAAAAAGATAACGATTATTGCGATGCCATAGCATTCGATGTAGCCAATTTTTCAAGCACCTTAAAATCTTTGAGGAAAGAAAAAGGATTGAGCCAAAAGCAGTTGGCCGAAAAGGTTTCCGCTAACGACAAAACGATATCCAAATGGGAATCGGGCGCATCGCTACCAAGTTATCAACAATTTCTAAAATTATGCGAATTATATGGATTGTCTTACGATGAGCTTTATTTTTCTCTTAATCGAGCTCCTGCCCCAGTTAAAGCCTCTAAACTAAATAAGCTATTTATTATCATCCCATCCATCATCGCTTTAGCCTCGATTTCGGCTAACGCCTATTTCCTGGTAGACAAATATAATCCCAAGAGGTCATCTCAAGAAAGCAGCCCTTCTTCATCCTTATATGAAAGCAGCCCTTCTTCATCCCTATATGAAAGCAGCCCTTCTTCATTCCTATATTTTGATGACACGTATCACTGGGAATTGGATAAGAATAACAACAAAATCAACGTCTCTGAGCATCGCTTAGAAAGTTCAATTAGCAAAGATCCAACCTGCGTCGAGTATGGGGAAAGAGAATATCACTGCCTAGAATGCTCCTATACCCGAAAAGAAAATATCGATCCTTTAGGCCATACCCATAACGGTTCATGGTATGCCACCGAAGAAGCCCATTACCATATATGCACGATCGATGGCGAGCATTTCGACACCGGGAATCATGAATTTGATGGAGGCGTTATCCATGGGTATACCGTCGAATACACCTGCAAGATTTGCGGATATGCCAAAGAAAAAGCGGTGGATCACGGTGTCCTTGACGGCGAAACCTATTATTATGGTGATTATCCTCAAACGGTCGTCGACGATAATGACACAATAGAATCTTTAAATTCCTTATCTTCGCCTGAAGATAATGGCTATTACCTATATAAGAATAATTATTATCAAAAGGCAGAAACCCATTTCTCTTCTCATCGTTCCTCGTCTTTCAATTATTTTTCCAATTATTCGACGATAAGTGACAATACAACCTATTGGTTTAAGGTCGAGCCAATTGAATGGTATGTATTATCAAAGTCAGATAACGAATGTCTTTTGCTGTCAAAACTAATAATCGATTCGAAAGATTATGATTATCCCAATAGCGTCAACTACAAAGAATCAAACATACGTGCCTATCTAAATAATGAATTCTATTCAAAAGCTTTTTTCAAAGACGATTCGAAAATAATAGTAAGCGAAGTTGACAATTCATTGGAAAGCACGACGATGTCTTTTAATCCCAATACATGCGAGAACACTTTCGATAAGGTGTTTTTGCCATCGGTTAAGGATTTATCATCTGCTGAATATGGTTTAGGGACCACCAACTACGAAAAGAGAATTGCCATAGCATCAGATTATTCACGTGCCAGTTTGGAAGAGGTATATGATGAGGGAATGGCTAGTTATTGGACAAGAACTCCTACCAAGACATCTGCCGGATCTTATTGTTTTTATTGCGATGGCTTACCAAGCTTATCAATTGGCGATGTGTCTTCTGCGTGTGAATTTGGCATCAGGCCAATGATAAAAATATCTATATAACAAACAATTTCTAATAATTTGGAATGGTTTTCCCTCTTTTTGAAAGAGGTTCCTTTTTCTTTGATATCAATATTTGATTGGCATATCTAATAATGAGCATGTCGACAATATAAGGTGCACCTTGCTTTTAAAAACAAGGAAAAACAAACATGAAAGCAAGCAAATCACAAGGCATGATGTTCATTTTAAACATGCTTATTACCAATGGTCGCATCGACAAAAAGACGGTGATTAAAACATTAGGAATCTCTAATTTGACCTTCCGTAGATATATGCAGGAGCTTCGCGCGTTCTATTTCAATTTCATGGATCACGAAGAAGTCGTTTACGATAAGGCGAGCGATTCCTATTTCCTCGAGAAATAAGAATTTTCGTTGTGTATCAAAAGGTGAACTATTCGGAAGCGGATAATCAATATGATATATTTCCCGCGAATGGGTGGAGGTGTATTTGCTATGAAACGAAAGCATGCATTGTTGCTCTTGCCATTTTTGCTTTTAG
Organism: uncultured Erysipelotrichaceae bacterium; assembly: GCA_902794835.1. Taxonomy (GTDB): domain Bacteria; phylum Bacillota_I; class Bacilli_A; order RFN20; family CAG-826; genus UBA4951. The sequence goes on along the minus strand of CADBIO010000057.1, from coordinate 2,881 downwards.
CGAGCTGCGGAAGAAGTGTGGAACCAACTCATGATTTTGAATCGAGCGAAAATACCACTAGCTCCTGTTCGGACTGCAGTTATTCTGACGGCGATAGCGAAACCTCAAAATCCGAACATAACTATTCCAGCACGTGGTCACACGATCAGCAAAAGCATTGGCACGCCTGCACCGACAAAGGTTATGAGAATCTAAAATCGGATGAAGCAAATCATGTTTTCGAAGACGTTATAACCCCACCAACACATAAATCAGGCGGTTACACGACTCACACGTGCACCGTCTGCGGCTATTCTTATGTCGACGGTCGAACCGACCGTTTAAAATACGATGTTCGTTTTGATTTAAGCGGCGGAACGACGTCCACGGGTCAAGTGAATCAAATCGTTTATTCCGTTGATGAAATCCAATTCTTCTTCGATTTGCAAAAAGCGGATTGGAATTTTAGGGGCTGGTCTTATAACGGAACAAAAATCTTCGATGAAAAAGGCAATAAAGTAAAGAACATAACCCCGGCCGATAACATGGTTTTTGTCGCGTTATTCACGCAAACAACAATTTTGACGATCACGACCAATCTTGAAGGTGCTGGAAACATCACTGGCGAAGGCGAATACCCATACAATACCTACGTCGACGTCTCCGCCTACCCCAACCAAGGATATGAATTTGTTGGCTGGTTCTACCAAAACACGTTATTGAGCAACACCAATGAGTACAAATACATGATGTGGAGCGAGGACGTCACCCTTGAAGCAAGGTTCAAATTAGCGTCCTTCCTGATGGACGTCCATACCAACAATTCAAATTATGGATTGGTTCTCTTGAGAGGCAATGCTTATAACGACTATCAAGAACAATATCAGGAATACCGTAACTACAGATCATCTATCAAAATCGCCGCATATTCAAAAACAGATGTTAGATTCTTAGGTTGGTATGATACCGACAATAAATTAGTGGAGACCAACGCTGTCTATACTTTCGTTATGCCGAATCACGATTACACCTTGGAAGCCAAATGGAATTATTTCACCGTTGACTACGTCTTAAATGGCGGAACCAACAGCCCCTTCAACCCGACGAGCTACACGATCGACTCGGGCCAAATCGCTTTAAACGAACCGACTAGGACCGGCTACGACTTCCTCGGCTGGACATATAACGGCAAAACAGTCACAGAAGTTGACCCAGCCTGGATTGAAAATGTCACTCTTGTTGCCAATTGGAGAGCGCATACCTATTCAATCACGTATGAACTCAATGGCGGTACTAACAACCCCTCCAACCCGGCGAGTTACACGATCGAAAGCGATGTCATAACGCTGAAAGACCCTTCCAGAAACGGATACGATTTCTCGGGGTGGTACAATACGTCCGCTTTCTCTGATCAAGTTACCGAGATAATTGGAGGCAGCCATGGTGATCTGGTTCTTTACGCCAAATGGACCCCGATTGTGTATTCGATCACCTATAACCTCGACGGCGGTACCAATAACCCCAGCAATCCATCGACATACACAATCGAATCGGTATTCGACTTTGCAGATGCTACAAAAACAGGATATCAATTCGCCGGATGGTTTGATGATGGCGACAATAGAGTGTCATCAATTGCTGTCGGTACAACCGGATCATTGACTTTGACCGCCCATTGGACAGCTAATTTAAATTGCCTTTCTGTCACAAGCGAAGATACAACTAAAGGAACTGTTGCTATAACTTCCGGTAGTGGCTATTCTGGTGAATCTATCACGGTTGCGGCCACCCCGATAGGTGATTGCGTGTTCAAGGGCTGGTACAACGAAGACACAAAAGTCAGCAATGACGCCACCTATACATTCATCATGCCGACCAACGACTATTCCTTGGTGGCCCGCTTCTTCACAAAAGCAGAAGAGGAAGAAGAACGCGCCATCAAATATGGCACAAGGCCTATTCTCTCAGAAGATGGCAAAACACTAACTTATGGCCTATACCCACAAAAGAATGTCAATGATTCAACTCTAGTTTCTGCGCTCAATGCGTTAACCACCCCTGAATCAAATGGTTGGTATCTATACAACGATGATTATTATGCGAAAGTAAGCGCAAAACCAATTAGTGTATTGTCCAAATTCGATAACGGAACGAAAATCGATAGCAGAACTACCTATTGGTTCAAATGCGAGCCCATCACATGGAATGTCCTTTCAAATGCCAACGGTGAATACTACATCCTCTCTAGTGTTTTATTAGATACTCATGGATATAATGAAGCTTACTATAATACAAAAAATGGCCATTATGCCAACAATTATCAATATTCTGAAATAAGATCATGGCTCAATAATGATTTCTACAATTCAGCATTCGCTTTGAATAATTCTTATATTCAAACAACAACTGTCGATAACAGTGCGGCCACGATTAATTCAATCACTAATTCCTATGCTTGTGGCAATACGCAAGACAAAGTGTTCTTACCAAGCTATAAGGATTACATCAATAGTGGTTATGGATTCTCAACATCGACCAGTTCAACAGATACCAGATATTGCAGAACAACGGACTGGGCGAGAGCAAGAGGGGCCTCGGCCTTATACGACAAAAATCATGAAGGCAATTATTGGACTCGTTCTCCTTGCAACGTCGACTCCTACTACGCATGGGGTGTCGGCGGCGGTGGCAGCTTCTACGAAAGCACTGTCTGCTCGGAGAACAGTGTCCGCCCCGCTATCAAAATCAAGATTGCGTAGTTCACGGAGTCAAAAAACCAATGAAAATATTTTTTGGAGGATTAAAAAAATGGAAGATAAGCATCTAAATTTGTTTTGGCATTATGGAAGCGCGAAAACAGATGAGAAAGTGAGCAAAGAAGAATTAGAAAGAATTCAAGAAA
>CADBIO010000056.1 GCA_902794835.1 uncultured Erysipelotrichaceae bacterium | reverse complement strand
GGGGAGACTTATTCTTATTTCAATCCTTTGATTGGCTCTTTGTCTGCCCTATGGAAGGAATTTTTGGAGGGCGAAAAAAGTGGCTCCCCTTTGCCATCGGAAGAGACAAGAGCGACTTTGGTCAACGAAATGAGGGAAACCACGTTGGTGATCGAAGGAAATAAAGTGACTCGCTCAGGCAAAGGGAAAATCGATGTTGGCGCTTTTGCGAAAGGGTTTGCTCTGGCAAAGGCCCAAGACTATCTCATTCATGGGGGACTTAAGACTTATTTCGTGAGCGGTGGCGATTCTTCGATTGTGGCAGGTTCGCTTTCTAATGGGAAACCTTACACCATCCGGATGGCTAGAAATGACAATTTTGAAATCAATTTCCCTTTATCGGACGGTGCTTTGGGGGTGTCTGGAGTTGAACACCAGCACCGTCATTATCTCGATAAAACCTATACGCATATCGTCAATCCGAAAAATGGGGACGCTCTGACCGAATACGACACCGTTTTGGTGACTGGCAAAGATTCTGGCATTTGTGATGTGTTGAGCACGGTGCTGATGATTGGTGGAGAAAAAGCAGCAACATCCCTCCAAAAAGAATACGATTTTGGCTATCTGATTTATGACGGGGAAAAGATCATTGCCTCAGATAAAGTCGATTATGTCAGCAAAAAATAAGCGTGAAGTGGATGAAAGCGAAGGATTTTTTTAAAAAACATCTCGGAGATTTGATTCTGGGGACTACTTTATTGGCCACTTCATGCGCTTTGCTTGGCTATTATCTTTGGCCACGCTCCAGCGATAATCTTTATGCTTATGTCTATCATCAAAGCACCCAGATTCTCGACCCCATCTCCTTAGCGGGGGAAGACAAAGAATATCCCGTTGAAATCCATGACGAAAACACCGACATTCATATGGTCGTCACGCTGAAAGACCACCAAGTGGCGGTGACGGAATCCAATTGCAAGAACCAATCTTGCGTCCGGCAGGGCTATATTTCTTCACCGGCGCAGACCATCATTTGCTCGCCTAATCAAATCTATGTCTATATTCGTGACATGACAGGAAAGGAAATCACGGTGATTGACGTATGAGCAAGAAACTGAATGTCCATAAAATCGCCTTCCTTTCCGTGATGCTGGCTTTGGCCATTGTTTTAGGATATGTCGAATCTTTCATCCCCAGCTGGGTTCCCGGGGTTAAACCAGGGCTAGCTAACCTAGTGATCATCATTTTGCTTTACACTTTCCCTTTTTATGACGCTTTATTGGTGTCGTTATTAAGGGTGTTTGTCGTCGCTTTGCTAAGAGGGACGATCTTTCAGATGCCATTTTATATGTCATTGACGGGAGCTTTGCTTTCTTTTGCTTTGATGGTGCTAGCAAAATATCTTCTAAAATTCCTGACCATTTATGGTGTTTCTTTGTTAGGGGCATACGCTCATGCGTTAGGGCAGATCATCATCGCTTGCATTTTCACAGAAACAACCGCGGCTTTCTATTATTTCCCATTTATTTCTTTGATTTCCTTGGCCAGTGGCTTGCTTACCGCTTTTGTGGCAGACCGTTTGTTGCTTAGCGAGCCGATTCGGCGACTGAAGGAAGAAGATGAAGAAAGTTGATAATTCGTTAAAGAATTATCCATTTTGCGTCTTGTAAAACAAGACACTGGGCATTAAAATTTTCACGCAAAGGAGCGATTCATAATGAACGCAAAAATTAAATTAACATTAGTTGCTTTAGCAACTGCCGGCTTCTTAGCGTCTTGCGGTGGCAAGGGTACGCCTTCCATGACCCGCGCCGAAGCCGAAGCCGTTTTAGATGCAATGCCAGCCAAGGCAACTTCCCCAGTCACCATCAAGAGTGTCTATCAAATCAAAGATGTCACGACCACGACTGAACTTGACATCAGCAACCAAGATTCCCTTTACCTTCACATCTTAAAGAAGGGCGAAGAATCGAAGACCGTTGACGGAACGACCGTCACGACCAAATTCGATTTCGATCTTTGGATCTACAAAGGCGAATCCGAATATATCCTCGCTGTGAATGACCGTGTCGATGAAAGCAAGAAATATTATGGTGGAGACGCTGTTGCCAAAGTGGCTATCACTGCGAAATCCGCCATCATGGTGAACCATGCCGTCAATTATTCCACCTATATCTCCAACTGGCTCAAGGATTGCGACTATGCTTTAGCCGTCCATAACAGCGAAGAAGGAGCCAAGAATGCCGGTGCCACCGACATCTCTGCCACCTTCTATGCCATGGAAGACGAATCTTATTCTGGCGATTCCGTCAATTTCTCCGCCGCGATGAACGCCCGTTATTCCTATGATGGCGGGAAAACCCTTAAGAATGAGCATCTCACCTATAAATGGACCAACAGCCTTCTCGAACACTGGACCAACCAAGAGAGCAGAAACGAAGAAACCATGAGCTATGGCGCCATCACCAAGAACAACCCAAGCGTTGCTTCTGATGGCTACGTTCAACAAGAAGGCGCGGAGGGCGGTATTTGGGCAGCCGCTCAAGCTGCTATCGCCAGCGCCGATCTCTACGCAGAATAATCTCCCCTAAGATTTCTTAAGGCCGTCATCACGAGGTGATGGTCTTTTGTTTTATATGGTATATCGATAAATTCATATCATTTTCCCAAACAACACTTTTAAAGTGTTATCATTAATCCGCATAAGGAGAAAATATAGATTCATGCTTACAGTTGAAGATCTCAAAGATTTAAAGGGCAAGAAAGTCTACGTTCGCGTTGATTTTAACGTCCCTCAAAAAGACGGTGTTATCCGTGACAACAACCGTATTAAGGCCGCTCTTCCGACCATTACTTATCTCACGGGGAAAGGCGCAAGAGTCATCTTGATGTCCCATCTTGGCAAGATCAAATGGAAAGAACCGGATCCAGCTAAGATTGAGGCGATGAAGAAAGCCAACGACATGGCTCCTGTCGCCAAAGCCCTTCAAGAATTAGTCCCTGAAACGAAAGTCAGCTTCTGCGAAGCCACCCGCGGCGAACAACTCAAGGCCGCCGTCGAAGCTTTGCATGATGGCGAAATCCTTCTCGGACAGAACACCCGTTATGAAAAAGGCGAAGAGAAGAATGACCCTGAACTTGCCAAAGAATGGGCCTCTCTTGCCGATGTCTTCGTGATGGATGCTTTTGGCAGCTCCCATCGTGCCCACGCCTCAACGGTCGGTGTCCCTTCAATTCTCAAAGCCGAAGGGAAGCCAGTTGCTGAAGGCTATTTGATGATCAAAGAAGTGGAGAACCTCACCCGTTGCGTCGAAGTCAAAGAAGAAGATCGTCCTTATGTGGCGATTCTCGGTGGCTTCAAGGTCTCCGATAAGATCAAAGTCATCGATTCCTTGCTTAAGAAATGCGATTATGTCTTGATTGGCGGCGCGATGACTTACACCTTCAAGAAAGCCATGGGCATGAATGTCGGCAATTCTCCTGTCGAGGAAGAACAATTAGAATATGCGCGTAATTGCATCAAGAGCGCGAAAGGCCGTTTGCTTTTGCCATTTGATGCCGTCGTAACCACCAATTTTGATCCTGAAGACGCTTCCCGCACCATCAAGATTGTGGATACTGTCATTGAAAAGGGTGGCATGATCCCAGATGGATTCGAAGGATGCGACATCGGTCCTAAGACGGCCGCTTATTATCAAGAAATCATCTCCAAAGCCAAAATGGTCTTCTGGAACGGACCAATGGGCGTTTTTGAGCAAGGAGAATTCCAAAATGGCACGAAAGCGATTTGCGAAGCCATCCGCGGAATTAAAGGAAAAGCCTTTACCGTCTGCGGTGGTGGCGATTCTGCCTCCGCCGTCAAACAATTTGGCTACAAGGCGGATTTCTCCCATGTTTCCACCGGTGGCGGCGCCTCTCTTGAGATGATTGAGAATGACGGCCATTTGCCAGGCGTCGATGTTCTTCGTTAATTGGTGATCCTTATGAGAAAGAAATTATTGCTTGGCAACTGGAAAATGAATAAGACCCCATCCGAGGCGAAGGCGTTTGCCTTAGCTGCGAATGAAATGGTCGATTTCGCGGTTGCTCATGATATTGAGGTCGGTGTTGCTCCGACTTTTGTCTGCCTAGCGACCGTCAAAGAAAACATCAATCCTAAATGCATCGTTGCCGCGCAGAATGTCAATGAACACGATCACGGCGCCTTCACGGGGGAAATCTCTATCCCAATGCTTAAGGAAATCGGCATTTCCTGGGTTATCCTTGGCCATTCGGAAAGAAGAGAATATAACGGTGAGACTTCCGAGAAATGCAATGAGAAAATCAAAGCATTGCTTGCCGCGGGCATGACTCCGGTCTATTGCTGTGGCGAATCCTTGGAAACTTATGAATCGGGACAAACCAAAAAATTCGTCGCCGAGCAAATCCGTACCGGCCTTGCCGGCTTAACCCCAGAAGAAGCGGGAAAAGTGGTCATCGCTTATGAGCCGATCTGGGCGATTGGCACTGGCAAGAGCGCAACCAAAGAGACGGCGGAAGATACCATCGGTTTCATCCGTCGCACCTTAAGAGAGAATTTCGGTCCTGTGGCCATGGATATCCGTATCCTTTATGGCGGTTCGGTCAAACCGAACAATGTTGCCGAATATATGTCGCAAGAAGACATTGACGGCGCCTTGGTCGGTGGAGCCTCTCTTGAGCCAAATTCTTTCCAAGGGCTGATTGATGGGATGTTAGCCAAATAAGGCGAGCGAAAATCTAAATCAAAACACACGCCTCCTTTGCTATAATAGGCCGAGGAGGTTTTTCTTATGTATAAAGAAGGAGAAAAAATTCAGCCTGTCATCGGCGAACGCGCTTCCAGCAAATTTCTCGGTGCCGTCTTCGGCTATATGTTTATCGGACTGTTGATCACCGCGGCGGTTACCTTAGGGTGGGGCTTTTTAGTCAAACATTTTTGGATTGGCGAAGATGGTTTGCCTACGGAAACAGGAGTTCGTGTCGTGGTGGGAACAACGATTGTCTGCTTGATTGGCATTATCATCGTTTCGATTGTGAATTCTATCACCGCTTTCCGCTCACGAAAGGCTCCTTGGGTGGGCTATGTCCTTTACGCCGTCTTAATGGGCGGGCTTTTCTCGGTTCTTGTGATGACTGGGGTTAGCCTTGAAATCATGGCTGAGGCTTTCGGCTTAACCTCCATTGCTTTTTTGGGCATGTTCTTGATTGGCTATTTCTCGCCAATCAACATCAATTGGTTTGCCCTGATCGCTTTAGGCTTAGGCATTGGCATTGTCTCTGTCAGTCTCTTCTGGGGCATTTTCTGGATCGTCAGCCCAAATGCCGCTTACTGGATGTATTGGGGAATCTCGATTGCCTGTTTGGCTTTCTGCATGTTGGTCACCGCGATTGATGCCTACCGTATTAGATCCTTGGTGGACCGTGGACAAACCAATCAGAATTTAGCTTTGTTTTGCGCCTTTGAGATGTATAGCGACTTCATCATTCTTTTCTTAAGAATCCTCAGACTCTTATTGATGGCCAAAAGAAATTAAGAAAAAATTTTTTTCTCCCTTCCGCTTGGAAGGGTTTTTCCTATACGTGTACGTGCGTGACGCGCGTTAAATATAAGAATTAATAATAAAAATATTATTAATAACAAAAATATTCCTTCGATAAAATCGACACTTTTAAAAATATTTCAAAAATCCCTTGTCAAATACGTGAAAAGGGCTAGAATATTTCTCGCTGACGTTTTGGGGCGAAACCTGAAAATCAGCGATAAATGTAGGGTTTCTACGTTTCATCAACAGCCATGAAAAAATAATTCATAAAGTTGTTGACAATAAAATTAGAATCAACTATATTTATCAAGCACGCGCCATTCGGGTAGTACCGGGCTGAAGAGCTAGCGTGTGCACTGATCTTTGAAAACTAAACAGATGTACAACATACACTAACGTCGATTCCTTGAAATATAGGAAATTATAATAACCAGATAATTATTGAACTAGATCATACTAATTGAGAGTTTGATCCTGGCTCAGGATGAACGCTGGCGGCGTGCCTAATACATGCAAGTCGATCGGGAGTAGCAATACTTCAGAGGCGTACGGGTGAG
>CADBIO010000055.1 GCA_902794835.1 uncultured Erysipelotrichaceae bacterium | reverse complement strand
GTCTTGATCAAAGCGATTCCGTATTGGGCTTCCGTAGCGGTAGAAGCGTTGTTGTATTCGGCAACGACGACGGTGTAAACACCAGCGCCACCGATGCAAACAGGGTTGCTTGCCCAAGAGAAACCATAAGTATCGATCTTTTCTTCCCAAGTTGGGACGAAGTAGGTCGATGGGGTTAAGCTCTCGGCATGAGCGGTATGTGGGTCTGGGATCCATTGATCAGACAAATAGGTGCCGTCTTCTGCATCATAGGTGGTCTTGATGGCCTTGAGGGCGAAAGAACCATTGCAAGAGACTTTCTTGCCATCTTTCATGGCCTCTGCTTTCCATTCAGCGTCATTGACACCGAGTTGGGCGCCTTGATACACATAAAGGTGTTTGACGTTTTTGGCTGCTAAAGCGGTTGCCACTTCTGCCCCTGCAGTTTCCGCAACCGTCTTCAAAGAGGCAGCGGTCATCTTGTTTTTGTCAGAGCCGGCCCAACCATTCACGGTTTCGCCATCGGCAAGCAAATACTGGCCAGCAATCACCCAATCGTGTTCGGCATCGGCTAAAACTTCGTCACTGAACTGTTCCGAAGCAGATGGCTGAGGTTCCACGCTGACGCTATCTCGAGAGTCGCCACCGCAGGATGCGAGAATCATCGTCGCGCTGAGCGCGAAGATTCCTAATAACATTTTTTTCATTTTGATAAAAAACCTCCTAGAAACAAATGTCTAACTGAAATGGTAGACCCATATTTTTCTTTTGACAACTAAATATGTAAGCGTTTTCAACTCTAAAAATCCGAAAAGGTGGAAAAAAATCAAATCTCATCTATCGTTTGCGGAATTGTAAAAATATTCGAAAAAGAGGGGGAATTGAAAGAGGCAAAAGAAAACGAGGGTAAACAAAATCTTCGAAAAAAACAGACGCTAGGCAAAAAGCGGCTGTTTTTATCTCTTTCCTGCTAATTTGTTAATAATTGGATTCTTTGAGGATGAGAAGGATTGTTTTGTTCTGTCGGCGGAAGATATCGCGAAGATAATAACCGACTTTCATGAGGTGCTCTCCTGAATAGGTTTCCGGGACGTCAACCCCATTGAGATTGAGGTGATAACGTTTCTTTGGATTGAGCCCTTTGAGCTTCCAATAATCCATCCTCATGACGATGTTGCTCTTCTCATAATAGACGGCGATGGCGAGGCTTTGATCTTGGGAAACGGAGATCATCGACATCTCGTCGTGATCCAAAGGATTGGAAAGATGGTAAAGGGTGCCATTAAGGATCGCCTTGTCGTGGTATTTATGATAAATTTCTGTCCCACGGTTCATCTCGGCGAATTCTCGTTCGCTTAATTTGTTGGGATTCATCTCATAGCCATAAGTGCCAAACAGAGCGATATCGACTTTGGTCGGATAGGTCGTCTGAGCAGAAGCAGAAACGTGGCTGGAGATGGTCGAGAGAGGATAGCCGAGGCTAGTGTAATATTGGATATACGCACGCGAGGCTCCGTCGGTTTCATCCGAAGTCCAGATTTGCGGCACGTAATAAAGGGTGCCTAAATCGAAACGTCCCCCACCGCTAGAGCAGCCTTCAAAGAAGATTTCCGGATAACGGATTCTTAGTTGGCTAAGGAGACGATAATAGCCAAGGACATAACGGTGATAGGCTTCGCCTTGTTTTTCGGCAGGAAGGTTGGCGGTGAAATGCTCTGCTAAGATGCGGTTATGATCCCATTTGACATAGTCAATGTCATATTCATCGAGAATTTTGCACATCTGCTCAAAGATATTGTCGACCACATCATCGTTGGTGAAATCCAAGACCAGTTGGTTTCTTTCTAGATGGGACCAGTCCTTGTTTTCTTCATAGCCCAAAGCCCATTCTGGGTGGGAACGGAAAAGATCCGAATCAGGATTAACCATCTCTGGTTCGAACCAGATGCCGAATTTGAGTTTGCGCTCATGGCAGTGTTCGATCACTTCATGGAGATTGATTTTCTTTTCGTTCACGAACCAATCGCCCAAGCCGGATTTGTCGTTGTCACGTTTGCCAAACCAGCCATCGTCGAGCACGAAAAGCTCAATTCCGAGTTTGCAAGCGTCGTCGATATAAGATTTAATGACCTTGGTATCGAAAGTGAAGAGACAGCCTTCCCAGCTATTGAAAATCAGAGGCCGGTTATGTTCTCTTTCTTTGTCGGTTTGAAGGTTTTCTTTGATCAGCCGATGGAAGGTTTGTGACATCCCGTCGATGCCATCTTTGCTATAAGAGATGACGGCTTGAGGGGTGTCAAAGGATTCGTTTCTTCCTAATGAGAAGCAGAAATCGTCATCATTGATGCCATAGGCAAGATGGAGAGAATCATATGGGGTTTTGGTAACTCTCATCTCCCAGTTGCCTGAATAGATGAGGTTAAAGCCGATGACTTCTCCGTCGGTTAAGGAATTGCGTTCTTTTGAAAGGAAACAAAATGGGTTTTCTTGGTGAGAAGAACGTCCTCGGGTAGATCCGATTTCCTGGGTTCCGTCATAGATTTTGTTGATTTCTTCCTGACGTTCCACCCATTGGGTGCCGTGAAAGTGATGGAAATAATAATCCGAGGAAGGCAAATCCAGTTGCATCGAGAAGGCACGGAGCAATTTGATTCTTTTGCCTTTGTTTTCAATTTTGAAGGATTTGACGATGATGTTTTTATCGCGATAGACGGAAAGATATTCGTGAAGGATCACGTTAGCCGTGATGTCTTTGAGAATGATTTCTAAGGTGTCGACGTTCTCTTTGTTATATAAGCTCTCTTTTCTTTCTAATGGAGCGTCAAGGCAAGGCATCCCATCGAGTGGTTTGATGCCATGGTAGATCTTATGCTTCACATATTCGAAGTCCGTCAGATAAGAACCATTCTCATGCTGAATCACAATCGGGGCGTCCCGTTTATCGAAAATCCCGTGGGAAGAGATTTCCACTAGAGTATCAGGGTAAAAATAGGACGGTGTCGGAGTGACAAGCGACATTTTCTTATCTAAATACGTGCATTCTGTATAAAGAGTCCTGGCATTGAGTATGTCTGAGACGTCATTAAGTTTTTCTCCAAAATAAAGGGTCTCCAGACGGCCGAATCCGTTGACGTGGATCAAATAGGAGATGTCCTTGTTAAAAAGGTGAAAGACATTTTGTTCTTGGTTGTAATGGATCATAAGCGATCCTCCATTCGTCAATATGATAACAAAATACGACAAAAAGGGTTATGAAATCTAAGAATCAAAAAAGGCCCAAGATTTCTCTAGGGCCTTAGGGATGGTCATCATCAAGCAAGGATGAAAATCAGAAGATAAGAAGCCAAGCAAATCATCGCATAAAAGCCGGTGATGACATAACCGAGGACTTTCTTTTCTTGGAAGAACTTTGTTTTGGCGCGTAAGAAGCAGAATAGCACCGTTAACGTGGAGACGACGAGGCCAAAGAAGCCGAATTGCAAGAAGTCGTTGTTAAGGAACGTCGGAGCCACTCCTTCGATCTGTTCTAAAGTAAAGATGCCGGCGATGGTGACATTAAGATCGGGATGGATTTGATGCCAGGAAAGGAAATCGGCCAGGGCGAGAATGCCGAAATCGAAAGTGCAAGAGCCGATCATATTGCCAAAGCCAGCGTCGTAATTCTTTTTTCGGAAGAGTTGGACGGTGGAAATGATTTCAGGGATCGAAGTCCCAATGCCAAGCAGGATGGCCCCCGCGACCGAACCGGATAAAGCGGGGATTTCATGTTTGATCAAATCGGTAAGATAGGTCAAGGCGATGGAGGTGGCGATTAAGAGAATCGAGCTGATGATAAAGAGGACGACAATTCGTTTCAAAGTCCACTTCTCATCGATTTTCTCTTCTTCCTCCTTCTCTTCGCCATCTTCCTTTGGTTGGATGATCAAAGTCACAACATAGAGGACAAAAATCAGGATGCTCATCAAATTGATGTCGCCAAGCATGATTTGAGGCCAGCCCCAGAATTGGCCAAAGAAGGCATAGCAAGAGAATAAGAACATTACCGTGCAGAAAATCCCGTTCCAGATGTGCCAGGCTTGAAATTTCGCCTCATGGAAATGTTTCACGAAGATGAAGACTTCCAACGCCAAGACAACCAGGTCGAAGATGATCGAACCCATGATATCGCCGACGACATAAGAAGCGTTATGAACCAAGAAAACCGAGGAAAGGGCGGTGAAAAGCTCTGGCAAGGAAGTGACCGTAGCCAACAAAACGCCACCGATAAAAGCGCCCGAAATCTTGGTCTTCTTGTCTAACATATCCACAAGATTCCCCAAGAAGAACGAAAGGAAAATCATGGCTGCCAGATCAATGACGTATACCGGATAAATCCACCACATATGTTGCCCCCATATCCATAATTAAACAGTGTCTTATAGTTTATCCATTTTTAGACATAGAGGAAAGACCAAGCGTTTCAAAAAGGCAAAGACATCCCTCGTTTTTAATGATTTTCCCTTCGATTTCGGCTATATTTTCCCTAGTACCCTAGGAGGTAAGACATGAAACATACGAAAAGTATCTGTATTTTGGCGTTGGGTGGCATCCTTTTGCTGTCTGGCTGTTTTGATAGGCTTCCGGAAGAGAGCCAATCTTTTTCCACCAAAAGCGCATCTGGCGAAGAATATTCCGGTGATCCAGATTATCAATGGGGCGATTTGGGCCCTGGCAATTGGGACACTGTTTATTCCGATGAAAACGTCAAAAAATACGTTAGCGCGAACGAAAATTTCGACATCAATGACCTAGATTACAACACTTACACCACGGGGACGCAGCCAATTTTGGTTTTGCCAATCGTTTTCAGCGACAAAACCTTCAGCGCCAAAGAATTGGAAGAAATCAAAATTCTTACCGGCGGCAAAGCAGAGGAGACCAAATATTGGGAATCACTAGGCTCATTCTATCAAAAATCCTCCTATGGAAAGCTCAATCTCACATTCACTTATTCTGACCCCGTCGATATGGGGATGAGCGCAAAATCCTTCTATAGCAAATACAGTAAAACCGAGGATGCTATCAATTATGGCTTAGGCGCGGCAATGGCTTTGAAAAAAGGTGTGTCCGCTTATAAAAAAGCCCATGGCAACGATTCGACCAAGCCTTTTGATACCGATAATGATGGCTATATCGATTCGGTAATCATGATTTACGCGGAGAATCAGACGCCAAGCTATGATAGCGATGGCAGTGTCTTCTGGGCTTATCGTTTCTGGGATATCTGGAATGAATCAGGGACGGAGGCGGGCAATTATGTCGATCCAAATGTCTCTTCCCCTGTCGGCAATTCTTATTTCTGGGCCTCATTAGGTTTCTTCTATGAGGGAACGGGAACCAGGGACAGCCACACAGGAATTGATGCTCATACCTTGATTCATGAATTCGGCCATATGTTAGGGGCTGATGATTATTACAATACCGACGATGAGCCGACTTCCGAGCCATCTGGTTGCAAAGCGATGATGGCTTTCAACGTCCTAGATCACGACATCTTCAACAAACTTCAATTCAATTGGGTCACCCCTCATTATGTCAATGGTTCTTGCACCATTAGCATCCGCCCAAGTGAATCTTCTGGCGATTGCATCATTCTCACCGATCCTGACGGCTGGAACGGGACGGCTTTTGATGAATATGTGATCATCGAGTTTTTCACCCCGACGGGCTTGAATCAACTCGACAGCGAAGAAACCTATCCAGGCTGGGATGGAATAGGTTCCACCGGCTATGATAATCCTGGAATTAGAATGTGGCATGTGGACAATCGTCTTGCCAAATGCAGCGCCAGCAGCGGTAAAACGACCGCTTATTACAGCGATAAAGAGGTCCGTAGTGGGAATTTGGGATCCAACACTTATTATCCTGTCATCGCCGCAAGCAACTCCACCACCACCGACACGGAAGTCGCCGCCGGCAAAAATTTCGACGCTTTGACTTTGATTTCTTCGAAAGGAAGCAAATTCGACTCACAGAATTGGTCGGAAGACGATGATCTTTTCCATGAAGGTGACGTTTTCTCTTTGGTCGATAGCAAGGTTTCGGGAAAATACCAACGTTATTTTGCTAACAAAAAGACTTTGAATAATGGCAATAGCCTGCCTTATGAAGTCCAGATTGGCCAAATCACTTCAGAAGGAGCTACTCTCCGTTTCACCAAACAAGCTTAATATGAAAGAGGTCTTATTGAATCACATCTATCAGTTATGCGACGAAACGGGACGTATCCTCGCGGAAATTGATTTTCCTCTCGTCAAAGAAAAGACGATTGAGATCACCCACACGGTCGTTGACCCTTCTCTCCAAGGGCAGGGAATCGCGGCAAAATTGGTGAAAAAGGTCATCGAATTAGCGGAAGAAAACGATTGGACGATTACTGCCTCTTGTTCCTATGCCATCCATTATTTCGAGAAATTCCCGCACCCCCGTTATCACTAAATGAAAATAGGTCCTCGCGAAGAGGACCTATTTCTTTGTTTTTTATTCTCCTTGGAATGGTTTCAAATCAATGACGCAATCCTT
>CADBIO010000054.1 GCA_902794835.1 uncultured Erysipelotrichaceae bacterium | reverse complement strand
GATCCCCAAAAACAGAAGGAAGGGGAACGGAAAGAAGATTTCCTTAAAGGGGTGTCATTGCCATAACCTCAATAATGTTGATGTTGATTTCCCATTAGGAAAGCTAATCCTTGTCACTGGGGTTTCTGGATCAGGAAAATCTTCCTTGATTAACGAGACGTTAGAGAAAATCCTGGCCAAGAAAATCAACAAGGAAGACTGCATGCCCGGGGCTTATCAGTCGGTCTCTGGCCTTCAATATGTTGATAAAGTCGTCAATGTCGACCAACAGCCAATTGGCCGCACCCCAAGGTCAAATCCTGCTACCTATATCAAGCTTTTCGATGATATTCGTGCTTTATTTGCTTCTACCACCGATGCCAAAGAACGCGGTTTCGACAAAGGCAGATTCTCTTTCAACGTCCCGGGCGGCCGTTGTGAGAAATGCCAAGGGGCAGGGGTCGTTTGGGTCCCGATGAATTTCTTGCCAGACGTGTATGTGAAATGTGACGAATGCGATGGCAAACGTTACAACCAAGAGACCCTTTCTTGTTATTACAAAGGGAAAAACATCTACGACATCCTTGAAATGAGGGTAGAAGAAGCGATGCATTTCTTTGAAAATCGCCCCATCATCTATCGCCGAATCAAGGCTTTGTATGATGTGGGATTAGGCTATGTCAAGCTTGGCCAGCCAGCGACAACGTTATCTGGCGGCGAGGCTCAGCGTGTCAAATTGGCCAACGAACTTCAAAAAAGACCAACCGGCAAAACGGTTTATATCTTAGACGAGCCAACGACTGGCTTGCACACGGATGATGTGAAACGATTGATCAAAGTCCTGGAAAACCTAGTCGACCACGGTGACACGGTGATTGTCATTGAGCATAACCTCGATATGATCAAAGTTGCGGATTATATCATTGATTTGGGCCCAGAAGGAGGCTATCGTGGTGGTAATATCGTGGCAACGGGCACTCCAGAAGAAGTAGCGGAAGTCCCGGGCTCTTATACGGGGCAATATTTAAAACCGTTGCTTGAAAAAGCAAAGAAGAACAAGCAATATGAGTGAGGACGACCCTTTATGAGTGTATTATTTCTGATCCTTGGTTTGGTTCTTGTGTTGGGAGGTCTGGCCTTCCTTATCAAAGATACCTATTCCTTTGCCAAGAACCGAATTCTTCTGAAACTAGAAAAGAAGGCTTTTGTCAAAGGAATTGTTTATCTGGTTGCCTTAGCGGTTGGCTTTTCTTTCCTCTTCTTGTCTTTGTTTCTTGCCCATCCGGAATGGCAAAACGTTTTAGAACATCCCTCTTCCAGCGTCTATGCCGGAGAAAAGATCAATTATGTTGGGAATTATGTCCTCGCCCTTCTTGGAGGATTTGTTTTTGGGGCGGCCTTAGGGTTGTTCATCGTCTCTTTTTGGATTCATATGTTCAAAGAAGAGATCGATCCGAAGCAAAAAAGACTCTTTTCTCTTCTTTGGTATCTCTCCATTCCGGCCCTAATCGGGGGCATTTGGATGTGGAGCGAGGGTTTGGCGGATTATCTTTATTATCCGTTAGTCAATGGAATCAGCATCACGGGGAATGGTTTTGAGATTTCCACCTCAAGATCGAATCCAGGCGGATTCCATGTCGCTTTCTATGGCGTAATCATTTTGCTTGGGGCGTTGTTGTGTCTTTTCTTAGGCGAGCAAAGAATCTACAAACGTTACCACAAACGGGGCTTGATGGAATTGATTTTCGTCCTCGCTTTCCCGGCTGGGATTTTAGGGGCGCGTGTCTGGTATGTCGTAGGCAATTGGTCCCGGGAATTTGCCCATCGCGATTTCTATCATGTCTTTGAGATCTGGAATGGCGGTTTAACCATTCTAGGGGGTGCCTTCTTTGGCATCTTCGTTGGCTTCCTTGCCCAAAAATACATTCGTAAGAATATGGATGCCAGATGGGTGGCCGATGAATGCGTGCCGACCGTTTTGATTGGGCAAGCCGTCGGAAGATGGGGCAATTTTTTCAATAATGAAGTCTATGGAAACGCCGTTTCTGTCAATGGTTGGAGATGGTTGCCGACTTGGTTAGTCGAACAAATGCATATTTCCACGGCCAGCGCGGCGAATCCGACGGCTGGGGCAGGACAAATTTATGTCCCGTTGTTTTTGATTGAAAGCTGCCTTTCGATCGCTGGCTATTTCCTCCTTCAATATGGCGTGGGAAAAGCGCTTCGCAAATGGACGAGGGGAGGGGACCGTGTCGGCGGATATTTTGTCTGGTATGGCATCGTCAGAATGATTATGGAGCCCTTCCGTGACACCGATTTCAATATGGGCACCGATAATGCCTGGAGCATTTGCAATTCCTTGATTTATATTCTCATTGGGATGGTGATCATCGCTTCGGTTCATCTTCATGATTATTATTTAGCCAAAAAGAAAGCGGGTTTCTTCCCTTTGATTTCAGCGATCATGATTCTTCCGACTTTCTTATTCCCGCTGTTGCCATCCTTGACGACATCGACAGATAAAGATGGCACAGGCACCGTTATTTCTTATCAAGGGTATGAGTTGCTTTTCGGTGGCAAAACTCCTCTTTTTCTCACGGCATTTATTCTGATTGCCGCGGCCATGGTCTGTTTCGTTGTTTCTTTCTTCGTTTTAAGAAAGAATCAGAAGGCGGGGTTCTATACCTTACTAGGGGCGACAATCGTCTCTTTCCTAGGGACGGTATTCTATCTTGTTGGCAAAAATGCCAACTCGTTCGAATCTTCGCTTTATATCAACTTGTCTTATGGCTTCATCCTGTGCGCGGCTTTCGCTTTGGCCGCCTCGGTGTTTGGCTTGATCTATCTTCGTGACACCAAAAAATTAGAAAAAGCAGCCTCGAATGAGGAAACGCCAAAGAAGGAGGAAGTCTCTCATGAAGCAAACTGAAGTCGTCATCATCGGCGCCGGCCCAGCCGGAATCACCGCCGCTTTATATTTAAAACGAGCTAATGTCCCTTTTCTTTGGCTAGAGAAAGGCGCCCCAGGGGGCAAGTTGTTGAATATTGCTGAAGTCGGGAATTATCCAGGTCTTCCTAGCCGCAGTGGCTTTGAATTGGCTTTGGAGCTTCTAAAATCCACTGAGGGATTAGGCGTCAAGCCTCAAAGGGGCGATGTCAAATCCGTGGAAAAAGGGGAAGCGGGCTTTTTGGTGAAGACAGATCAAGAAACGATAGAAAGTAAAACCGTGGTTGTGGCCACGGGCTTAAGCAACGTCCCCACGATCAAAGGGGAGAAAGAATTCTTTGGCAAAGGCGTTTCTTATTGCGCCACCTGCGATGGGCCATTATATCGCAACAAGACCGCGATAATCTATGGCACGGGGGACCGTGCTTTAGAAGAGGCTCTTTATCTGGCTAATCTTGTTGGCAAGCTTTATCTGCTTTCGCCGGATAAAGAATATCAGGGGTCCGCGCATTTGCTGGAAAACCTATCAGAGAAAAACAACGTGGAATTGTTTTTGAACGCCACCATCAAGGAAATCAAAGGAGACATGCGTGTCAGCGAAATCGTTTTCGAAGACCTAGAAGGAACACATTCCTTAGAGACGAGTATTCTTTTCCCTTTATATGGCGAAAAATCCGCCTCGGGCTTTTTATCTTCCCTGAACGTGGAGATGGATCGCGGTTTCCTTGTGGTCGATGATTCTTTGATGTCCAATGTGCCTGGGCTATTCGGGGCAGGGGACATTGTGAAAAAGAAATTACGTCAAGTGGCGACTGCCGTAGGAGATGGGGCTACCGTATCCAGTGGCGTCATCGCTTATTTGAATGCCTTAAAGAAAACTAAGAAATGAGAAAAGAAAGTGGCATTTCTTTTGCCGAAGCAGTCAAAGAAGAAAGCGCTAGGAGCGAAAGGAGCGACGAAGAAAAACGCTCGCTTCTCTCTTCTTTCATTCGGATTAATGGTTATCTTCGCCTCAAAGGCAGGCAAAGTGGTCTAGACATCAGCAGCGAATCCTCCTCGATTGCCAAGGCGATTTATCAATATCTTCATGACCTTTATGGGATTTCCGCCCGTTTTGCTTACACACGTTCCGCCGGTTTTTTAAAACGCATGGTCTACCACGTGTTGGTTGAAACGGAGGCCGATGACATCCTAAGCGATTTAGGGATTGATTATTTTTCTATTGAAAACCCGAAACATCTGGTGGCTAATCAATCGCAGATCGCCGCTTATTTGACTGGGGCTTTCTTAGCCAGGGGGTCCGTCAATCATCCAAAATCTGCTTCTTATCATCTGGAAATTTCTTTTTCGGATGAGGCTTTTGCCAAATGGGTTCTCCGTCTGATGCAACATTATCCTTATCGTCCTTTCAATGCCAAACTCATTCAGCGAAGAAAACAATATGTGGTCTATTTAAAACGCAGCGATGACATTTCTGATTTCTTGATTGTCTTGAATGCCAAGAAATGCTGTCTGGAATTCGAAAACACCCGGGTCGAACGCGATTTCTCCAACATCACCAACCGCTTGTCCAATTTGGATACGGCGAATTATGCCAAAACGCTGAAATCAGGAGAAAGACAGGCGATGCAGATTCGTTATTTTGTTGACAAATTAGGGTGGGATGGGATCGAGAACGAAAAACTTCGCACCCTGATGCGGCTTCGCTTAGAACATCCTGATGCTTCTTTGAATGAATTGTCCCACCTCCTTTCGGAAGAATTGAACACGACGATTTCCCGCAGCAACGTGAATCATCTCTTCCGTTACCTCAATGAGCAATATGAAATCGCCCAAAGCGGGGAAACAGAGCCCTGACGAGGCCTTCCTCCTTCAAGCGTTAGGCATGCGGGTTGCCTATCTGAGGAAAAGAAAGGGGATGTCTCAGCTGAATCTGTCTTTGGAGGCGCGAATCGCCAAAAGCTATCTTTCGGATTTAGAACGCGGGAAACGCAACCCCGGGGTCATCGTGTTGACAAGGATTGCCGAGGCTTTGCAGGTCTCTTTGGAAGAGCTTTTTAAAGGCATTGAACCTCTGAAATAGAAAAAGGGCAGGGGCGTCGGTTCGTTTTTAGAAGCCCTTTGCTCCACGGCTTCTTTTTCTTTGCTAGAAAGCGTTTGTCTCTTTGCCGATCGCTCTATTGTTATTTTCTTTTATCTTTGTGGTTAGCTTTGCTATAATATCGGCGCAGTTTAAAAAGGAGGACATAAAGTAAATGTCAATTAAACTAGCTATTAACGGATTCGGCAGAATCGGCCGTCTCGCGTTCCGTCGCGCTTATGAAAGTGGCGAATTTGAAGTTGTCGCCATCAACGATTTGGTTGATGCCAAGACTCTTGCTTATCTCTTAAAATACGATTCCACTCATCGTTCCTGGCACGTGGATGAAATCTCTGCTGACGAGAACAACATCATCTTCCAAGGCAAGAAGATCCCGGTCCTTGGCAAGAAAGATCCAAAAGAATTGAACTGGGGTGCTTATGGCGTTGATATCGTCTTAGAATGCACCGGCCGTCTTAAGAGCCATGAGGATGGCGATGTCCATCTTCACAATGGTGCCAAAGGTGTTATCATCTCCGCTCCATCTTCTTCCAAAGACATCCCAACTTATGTCTATGGCGTCAACACCGACAAACTCACCGCCGATCAAACCATCATCTCTGGCGCTTCTTGCACCACGAACTGCTTAGCCCCAGTCATGAAAGTCTTAAATGACAAATTCGGCGTCGTTGGCGGAACCATGACCACCGTTCACGCTTATACCAACGATCAAAGAATCCTTGACCTTGCTGGCAACAACCTCCGCAGAGGCCGTGCTGCTGCCGCCAATATCGTTCCGACCACGACTGGCGCCGCCAAAGCCATTGGCAAAGTTATCCCAGAACTCAATGGCCGCTTAAATGGCAATGCCATCCGTGTTCCAGTCGTTGATGGTTCTCTTTGCGATTGCACCGTCGAACTCAGAGATGAGAATGTCACCGTCGAAGCCATCAATGCCGCGATGAAAGAAGCCTCCCAAGGCGAACTTAAAGGCATCCTCGGCTATAACGAAGACGAAATTGTTTCCACCGATATCCTTGGCAACACCTATGGTTCCATCTTCGATGCCACCCTCACGATGATTGTCGAGAACCCAGAAGGCAAGAAATTCGTCAAAGTCGTCGCTTGGTATGACAACGAATACAGCTTCACTTCCCAATACGTCCGTCTTGCTGGCTTATATGGCCACATCCTCGGCGTTAAATAAGCTGTTCTCTCACGGAAATAGAAGACCCCGGAACTGAATTCCGAGGTCTTTTCTTATCCTCTCGCCATCTTTATAATCATTACAGTCATGAGAAAGTCACTTCCTCTTTGTTTATCCATCGTTCTCTTATTAGCCTCTTGTGGCAAGAAAGAAGAGCAATTATTCAAACAAGATTACCTTTTTGGCACGACTGTCTCAGCTTATGTGACCAGCCCCACTTCGGAACAAATGGAAACTCTTTTTGATCTTCTCGAGGATTATGATGCATTGACTGACGCCTATCATGCCAGAAGCATCGACGGAGGCACGGAAGCCATCAACAACGTCTATGTCTTAAATAAAGCGGAGAATGACGGGGTTACTTTGGAAGTGGA
>CADBIO010000053.1 GCA_902794835.1 uncultured Erysipelotrichaceae bacterium | reverse complement strand
TCGCCCTTTCTTCCAATGACAGTTCAGGGAAGGATTTGTAATAAGCATCATAGGTAAAGAACGAAGAATCAGGGAAGGCTTCCCTTAAACGGTTGACGATGGTCGTTTTCCCGCTTCCCGATCCGCCGCCTAAGGCAATCAGTTGAACTTTTTTCATAGATTTACCTCCATTCCTTGTTTCTATCTACGATAACCTGTTTTCGTTTTCCCTTGTTAAGTTGCTGATTTCGAGTAAAATAATTGAGCACATTGGGGTGTAGCCAAGTGGTAAGGCATCGGACTCTGAATCCGAGATACACTGGTCCGATCCCAGTCACCCCAGCCAATTGCGAAACAAAAGCCTCTCACGCGAGAGGCTTTTTCTTATGCCTTAACGAGGGCTTTGACAATCTCGATCATGAGATTGAATTCTCTGACGGAGAGATATTCAAATCTGCCATGATGGTTGTAAGAACCGGTACCTAAATTTGGTGTTGGGCAGCCTTGGAAAGAGAATGTCGCCCCATCGGTTCCTCCACGGACTGGCAAAGAAACCGGCTCAATTCCTAAAGAACGGAAGACTTTTCTAGCGTGTTCTACGGCACGAGGGTCTTTTTCTAAGACCTCGCTCATATTGCGATAATCATCGGCAATCTCCAATTCAATTTTGGCGTTAGGATATTTCTTTTCCAGAAATTCTTTGGCGAAAACGAATTCCTTCTTTTGTTTTTCTAACAGCTCTTTTTTATGATTGCGAATGATGTAATGCATTTCGACGTAGGTAGAATCCCCTTGGAAGGAAAGAATGTGGTTAAAGCCATCCCAACCATCGGTGTATTCTGGCTTTTCGTTAGGGTCGAGCAAGGAATCGAATTCTTCGGCGACGCGGATGGCATTGACCATTTTTCCTTTGGCTTCTCCTGGGTGGATTCCAAAGCCATGGATTTTCACATCGGCATGGGATCCATTGAAATTGTCAATATCGATATGGTCAGGGAAATCACCATCGATGGTATAAGCCCAATCAGCACCGAATTTTTTCGCATCAAAATGCTCAGGGCCACGTCCAATTTCCTCGTCTGGCGTGAAAAGAATGGCGATAGGATGATGCTTGACTTCCGGATGAGCCACATAATAAGCCAAAACAGACATGATGATGGCGTCTCCCGCTTTATCATCTCCCCCCAGCAAAGTATCTCCTGAGGTTGTCACCAGAGTGTCGCCAATATGTCTTAAAAGGTTAGGAAAATCTTTCGGCGATAAGGTGTATTCCTCGTTGAGTCTGATATCTTTGCCATCATAATTCTCGTGGATTTGTGGCTTAACATCCTTTCCGGAACATTCCAAAGCCGTATCCATATGAGAATTAAGACCGATGGTCGGAAGTCCTTTTTCCCCATCTAAATGAGCGTATACGCGCCCATATTCATCCAATTCATTCGGAATCCCTAATTCATCCAACTCTTTCATCAGTTGGCGTGCCAAATCGAGCTGCTTCAAAGTCGAAGGAGTCGTTTGGGAAGCGTCATCTGATTGCGTGTCAATTTTCACATAGCGGAGAAATCTCGCCAAATTTTCGTCTACCTGCATCTTATTACCTGCTTTCCATGCTACATTCTAACCCATCTTCTTGCGAATAAGAAAGAATGTACTTCCATTGAAATGTAACACGATTTGGATAAAATGAGTAAGTCTTATCTAACCAAATGAGATAGAAAAGGAGCCATATGAGTGAAAAAACCTTAGGCGCGTTAGACGAAAGCGCCACAAATGAAATACTGAAAAGCTACGAGGAGGATAAGAAAAATGTCGTTGTCCGACACGCTTTGTCCAGACAATCCATCTCCAACGTCACATTTGATTCGTCCTCTCTTGCTAGAGTAAACCCGAAATTCTCCATCGATATCAAAACATTGCCTGTCGCCAACCAACGACAATCCGGTCGTTGCTGGATTTTTGCCGGCCTTAACGTCCTTCGTGAGATCATCGCCAACAAAATCGGTTTGAAAAATTTTGAATTATCGCAGAACTACATTTCTCTTTATGACAAAATCGAGAAATCCAATTTCGCTTTGGAAACCATACTCCAAATCGGGGATCGAGATCATGACGACCGTGAATTGTCCTTCGTTTTAAAAGAACCGGTCTCCGATGGCGGACAATGGGACATGTTCGTCAATCTGGTCAAGAAATATGGGATTATGCCTAAAGACGCCTTCCCTGAGACATTCCAATCCGAAGGAACCAGAGAATCTGACGTCTTAGTGAACAACGTGATCCGCGCTTTTGCGTCGAAAGCGCATCGTCTTTTGCTTGAGGGCAAAAAAGAGGAAGCCAGAGCCTTGAAAGAAAAGACGATTGAGAAAATCTATCATTTCTTCCTCAATTGTTTCGGCGTGCCACCGAAAACCTTTGATTTCGAATATGTGGATTCCGAAGGCAAATATCATGTTCAGCACGATTTGACCCCAAAGGCCTTCTTTAATGAATATATTGGCGATAAGATCGATGAATACCAGTCTTTGATCAACTCTCCAACCAGCGATAAACCATTTCTCCGCAATTACACAATTGAATATTTAGGAAACGTGGTCGAGGGGAAGGCGATCAATCATTTGAATTTACCGATGGAGAGAATCAAAGAAATCGTCATCAAGCAACTCTCCGACAACGAAGTGGTTTGGTTTGGAAGCGATGTTTCCTTCTATCGTGACAGAAACTCTCCTGCTTGGAATGACAAAGCGTTTGATTACGAATCTGAATTCGGTTTCGACATCAAATTCGAAAAAGAAGATATGCTGGATTGGTGGGCTAGCGCGATGAATCACGCGATGGTTCTCACAGGGGTTAATCTTGTCGATGGAAAAGCCACCAAATGGAAAATCGAGAATTCTTGGGGCGCCGACAATGGAGTCCAAGGATATTATGTCATGAGCTCTAGTTTCTTTGATCACTTTGCTTATCAGGCCGTTGTTTTGAAAAAATATCTTTCTGACGAGGAAAGAGCGGCAGCAGAAGCAGAACCGATCCGTTTACATCCATGGGATCCGATGGGGACTTTGGCCGATTAAAAAACATCCATCCTAAAGGGCGAAAAATCGCCCTTTTTTGTTTGCCAGAAAATATTTTACATTGACTAAAAATAGCAAAATCAAAAACCAACAAAAATAGATCTTATAAATTGACTATTTGACTTGACTGAATAATATGAGGCCAATTTGAACGGGAATGCCTACCAGAAGAATGAAGAAGATGTTTTGATTTAAATAGAAGAAGAAGTTCATGCTGACAGCAAATAATAGACCCCAAGTGACAACGGAAAGTAACACCCATAAGGCGGTGTTCCTATGGAAAAATTTGAGGTCTAATAAAGCATCGATAAATGCCGCAGCAGGGATGCCGTAGAGGAAGGCAATCCACATCGACGGCTCGGTTTTCGTAATTAAAGAATTGATGTAGATAGCCGTTGCCGCAAACAATACGAAGGTCGCAGCCATAGCCATAATAACAATCTTATTGGTTTTGTTACGATCGCTTTCTTTTTCAGGGGAACTTTTTGTAGTGGACCCTTTGGTGACAAGATAATCCAGAGTCACGCCATAAAATTCCGCGAACTTCAAAAGAATATCGACCGAAGGAATCGCTTTCCCCAATTCCCACTTAGAAATCGATTTATCCGAATATCCAATCAACGCAGCTAATTCCTGCTGGGTTAAATGTTTCTCTTTTCGGAGAGAAGTTAAATTTTCCGAAACAATGCTGGCCAATTCATCCATGACTATAGTCTAAAACAAGGTGGGTCATAGTGACAAATAAAGAATTTCGGGAAAAATATTTAATAACCATAAAAAAGGTAATAAAAAGAACTGATAAAAACTATGTTTATAGAATTAAATTTTTGTTATTTTGCGAAAAAATGGTGAGTTAATTTTTATTTTTCTAAAATCTACCGAAAAAATTTCAGGAAGTAGAAATAAAATTGCTTTTTGATTAAACATACAGATTTTATCGCAAAAAAATGACTCTCTAAATCGTAGAATACATATCTACAACACTTAAACCTACCAATAGATAGCACTTGAAGTTTTCCTGTTTAGAATTCAATACGGTTTCATATATGAAAGACCTAGATTTATACGAAAACGAAATGAAGACCTCTGATGAAACGTTGTTTCCAGAGACTCCGAAAAACAAGGAGCCAAAAAAGGCAAAAAAAGAAAAGAAGCCTTGGACTCGCAAAAAAGCCACTTGTTTTTGGTCTTTGGGCATTACTGGCAGTATTGCTCTTGGAGTAGGTATCGGGTATATCTTTGCCACCTTATTTAACGGGGGAGAAATGGGTGACTATAGCCACGTCAACGTCTCTGCTTATGCTGTTAATTACGATGCGCTTATCGAGAAGTACAATTCTTTCCCTAAAAATGCAGACTTTTCCAAATCCTTTACGCCGTGTGAATTGGCGAACACGTCCCTCACGCTTTTGCATCGAAACGAACGCTATATGGCACAAGGATATGGCAAGGGAACCTTTAATGTTTTTGGTGTCAGCGGAGATCAGGCGATTCGTTCTACGATGATACGTAACGGGAACGATTATTTCGAAGAGTCGTTGTCAAAGTCCTCCCTGGTTCAAGCGGCTTTTCGGATGTATGAAACTTATGAAGGTGAAACCTCATCAACCTATCGATATAAGGGAAGCGTGGATGCAAATATCTACGACTCTCATTTTAGCGAATCAGCCAAGGAGACGTTTACGCGCGACGCCTACAAGGAAACCATGGGTCGATATCTTGATGGCATCCCTTGCATTTACATCATCTCAGACCGTTGCTTATCCAAAGAAGGACAAAAAGAAACCTCAGGAATCCCAACTAGTGTCGAAAAAACCGACAACGGGTATCGAATCGAATTGGAATTGAATCCCAGGGTAACGGTGAAGAACTACGTTTTGCAAATGATCCAAACTGGTGATTTGGCAGGGCCGCCAAGCTTCAAATATGTTCATCTCACCTTTGAGTTGGATTCCGAGTTGAATCTCATCTCCTTGCGAAATCGCGAGTCATATTATGCGCAAAAGAAAGCAGGGCCAGGTAAAGCGGGGCCAGGTTCAAATATGAAAGGTGACTTGACAACTTATTTCTATACAAAAGATGTTCCTGACATTCCCGAATTGTCGGTTCAGACCATATATGACACAAGCAAAGAATCATAAGAAGGAGGCAATTCTATTATGAAAAAAGGACATTCCATTTCAAAATTTCTAGCGAAAAGAGGCGTTAGAGCCACTTTGGTGTTTTTATTAGTCTCCGGCGTTTCTGGAGTTGTCACCTATTATGCATTCCCTGCGCTCACTAAAAAGAACCAAACTGAGGAATATGTGGATATCGGCGATGATTATCCTGTCCTGGAGATGAGTTCGGTAGATAAATTCGCCTCCAAACTCACGACGACGACAGGCATCGAAGGAACCTTAGATTTATCCTTGTCCTTCCCTGACAAAGATGGTGATGAGAAGACGATGAACACCATCAAAGTTGATGACGCTTTGCTAAAACTTGCGATTCCGAACATGAATAACATCGGTTTCGACTTCCAGGGTTCCATCAATTACAACGATTGGGGTGAGGAAAACACCAAAAAAGCAACCGCCCATATCAATTTAGTCGACAAAAACGCCTATATTGATTTCTGGGGCGCCAAACTTGCTTATCTGGATACCGAATACAAGTCTCTTGTCGGAGAGCTGATTGGCATTTTCTCTGAATCTGTCGTTAAGGTTCCTGACAGTGTTTATGATTTCATCGATCAAATCGGTGAATTGACCGGTAATGGCGCTGCTTCTGAAAGTGGAGCGAGTTCCGCTGGAACTGGCATTGGCGCCTCCTCTTCTTTGGCTGACACCTCCATGGATTGGAGCTTAGTCAACGAAGGAGAGACGATTAACGAATATCAATGCACGATTGGCCTATCCGGCACCGAAATCACATTGCATTTGTTCTCGGATAAAGATTATAATCTCACCCGTGTTTACGCTAACGATGTGACATTCGAAGATTTTACTTTCAGTGTTGATTTCAATACCACGATCAATAGCAATGAATTGCAAGTAGTCCGGGGCTTGGTTCCCACCGATGCCGCCAACTATACTTCCTTGCTTGGTTTAAAAGGCATTCTTCGCAAGGTGGGCAACGCCATTGCCAAAGAAAGATTCAACGTCGACTTAGATTTGAATATTAACCATTCCAAGGGGGACGTGAATGAAAATATTGGCGTTTCTTTGGATGGCAGCATGAATTTCGATGCCAAAGATTATGTCGTCGATCTTTCCTTGTTTAATGCCGATGAGAAAGAGTCGGTTTATTCGCAAAACCTCTCTCTCGCCTATTTGACTGAAAAAGAAGATTCTATCGCCTACGTGAATTACAACGATGTGACAAAAGCGTCCATGAATTTGATTACCCTCGAGGCCTTGATGAGCCGTATGAAAGGGGATGCTGGCAATAACATGGATTTGTCTGCGCTTGCCAAAATCTTTGATTTCGTTTTTGATAGTCCTTTCGTTAAAGCGGTTCAGAAAGGCCGTTATGAATTGATTGCGGACGAGGTTGATAAAATCGAGATTTCTTCAGAGAAAATCGTTTTGAAAGTTAAACTCGACAAGATTGGCTTAGGGAAAGATTCCTTGGTCACCATTACCTTTGATGGAACAACCGGCACTCCGATTTCGAATATTGAGGTCTTTGGAGTTTCTGCCAAAGGATTTGCTTTAGACGGCTCCATCAAAATTAAAAATTTCGCCAAGATGGATATTGACACTGCTGGCTTCTATCAAATGGATCAT
>CADBIO010000052.1 GCA_902794835.1 uncultured Erysipelotrichaceae bacterium | reverse complement strand
ATGGCGATTTCTCCACCAACACGAGGGAAAATATCACCGATTTCTTTCAAATCATAGATTTCTTTGCTATCGATCTTCTTCCCGATCAAAGATGGCTCGACATCGAATCCAGCGACAATGGATAAACCCATGTCATCGAAATTCGGATAATGCAGCAAGGCCAAACCAAGATGGCCGCAGCCAATGATGACGGCGTTGGTTTCACCTTTGTAACCGAGGAAGGTTTCCAAAGTATCGACAAGTTTATCGACGTTTCTCCCTTTTTTAGGGCGACCTGGAATACTCGAGACGGCTTGCAAGTCTTTTCGGATTTGTTCTTCGCTGTAGCCGAGGACCTTGGCGATCTTCGGTGAGGAAATGGTTTCCACTCCTTCGGCTTGCAATTCTTTAAAATATTTCAGATAGAACGGATAACGCTCTAATTGGTTTTTTGAGAATTTCTTCATCTGTCATCCCTCCTTTATCGAATTACCGACTTATTTTAAATAAGAAAACAACCTTTTGCAAACAATATCGGTACTGTTTTATCTATTTACTTAAAACAAATCGCAGAAAGGGAGATCGAAGAAATAGGCAAAATCCGATAACGTCGCCTCTTTCAGATCTGGGAAAAGAGAAGAAACGAAGGTTCGAGAATCAAAAGGTTCAGGAAGGGATACGGGCCTTCTTTTCGCATGATTCAAGATGTCTAGCATTTCCAAGAATTCCTTGGGACGATAAACACGGATCATCTCCCTTTGATACAAAAAGACTTTGCCACCCTCTCGATAACAGGCTTGAATCAGAGGAAAATTCAATGAATTGCAATAAAGGCTGACCTTCTTCGATGGGAATAAGCCAAGGACATCTTTGAGGTGGCTTAGATCTTCCATCGCAAGTTCGAGAATCATGTCTTCTTTCATCGAAAGATAACCAGCGATTTTTCCTTCACGCAGGATCAAATAAGGTTTTCCTTTTTCCGTGCCTAATGTTCTCAAAAAAGTCTCTTTAGTACGGATTTGATAAGGATCGTTCTTTTGATAGAAAGAGAAGGCTTCGGGAAGATATTTTTCTTCAAAAGGAAGCAAATGGAAATAATCCGAGGGGGACGTTGGTGAGAATTCGAAAATAAAAGACACGGGTCCATTCTCATAACCTTTCCGTCCATAACGTTCTCTTTTGCCCGTAAGTACGGAAAAAATAGTGCCTTTTTGCCAATCTTCCTTTTCTACTTCGTTTAATAAGGCGGTCATTAAGCCTTTCCCACGATGCCCTTTCTTCGTGGAGACGGAACCAACTCTTCCAAAAGGATATTTTTTCCCGTTGATCTTGATTTCCCCAAGAAGATTCCCTACGACAGCGAGGATTTCTCCGTTTTCTTCATAGAGGAAATGAGATTCGGAGGTATTCACCCCTTCGCCATAGGCTTGCGGCTGTTCCTTGGCAATGGAGAAAATCTCTTCTTTGCGATCATCCTGGAAAGCGTTGTCAATGGCTTGGATGATCAAATCTTTTTCTTCTTTTTTTCCTTTGACAATCATGAAGTTATCTTAAATCATTTCTTTGGAAGGTAAAATAGAAGCATGGAAATTATCGAAACTTCTGACGCATTGTTCCAAGGTTTCTTGCCAAAGCGAGAAGAATGGACCTCAAAATTCGATTATGGACGTGCCGTCTTATTGGGTGGATCGAAAGATTATGGAGGCGCGCCTTTGCTTTCGTTATCCGCTTTATCTTCTCTTCGTTTGGGTGCAGGATTTGCTACCCTCTACGTGCCAGAGCCTTTATACGGTTATTATGTGGGACGCGACCCTCAGATTATAGTTCAGCCCTTCCCAAGCAAAGACGGTAATCTCGTCTATCAAGAAAAAGCAGTCCGTAAAATCATGAATAAAACAACCGCGATCGCTTTAGGAATGGGCGTGACTGGATTTGAAGAAACGGCCAGAATCCTCTTGCGTCTGTTCACTTCTTATGAAGGTTACCTTATTGTCGATGCGGGTGGTTTAACCGCCTTAGCAATGTTAGATGCGAATTATCTCAATATGGCTGTGCCTAAAATCATTCTTACCCCTCATACCGGGGAATTTTCTCGTTTAATCGGTCTACCAAGAGAAGAGATTGAGAAAGATCCCATCCGTTATGCCGTCGAATATGCCAGGATGCATCACGTGACATTGATTTTGAAAGGTCATGAGAGCATCATTACCGACGGAACGGAAGTCTATCGCAACAAAACAGGGAACACTGGTTTGGCGAAAGCTGGTTCCGGGGATCTTCTTTCTGGTATTTTATGTGGAATTTTTGCCCAGCATATTGATCAATCTGATGTCAAAAAAGCGGCCTTTGGCCAATATCTTTTAGGGAAAGCGGCCGATTTGTTGCTTGCTGAACAAAGCGAATATTCGATTTTAGCCGAAGATATTATTCGATCTCTTCCAAAAGCCCTTGAGCCGTGCATTCAAAAATAGTCGTCTTTCCTTAGGCGATTTTCTAATACATGTGTCACTTCTTTTATCTCAAAACGAAGGATTGTTCCGTTAAAAAATGGATCTTACCATTTAGAACCAATGATGAGATAAGAACAATCGTTTTCTTCCGCATAAAGGATGCGGAAATCTTTTTCAAAATGAACGGCTTCTTCTACCGGGGAAAGCAAATGGCGCGTTACCGACTCATTCATTCCGTGATGAATGTTTTCCAATGATTTTCGGCTTAAAGAATGAATGATTGCGAATCTTCCCCCTTTCTTCAAATGGGAAAGAAAAGCTTGATTCAATTTGTTTTCATCTAAGAAATGAGGGTAAGCATTATAAAGAACCAAAACATCATATTCTTCTGGTTGTGAGGAGAGGAAATCTTCGTGGCGGAATTCCGCCCAAGAGCAGGATTGATATTTCTCTTTAGCAATCTCAATCATTTTGGAAGATAAATCGATTCCCACCACTTTTTCTTGACTAAGCGAATGGAGCAAGCCAGTGATCCTTCCAGTTCCACAGCCAATATCCAAAACGCGGTCTCCTTTTTGGATTCCGATACGTTTCAATAAGGCTAAGATTGTTTCGTCGTCAAGAATTTCCGCTTCGTCCCATTTTGGAGCAAGACGGTCAAATAAATTTTCAATATCGTTGTTTTTCATAAAGCGCTAAGTCATTCTATCAAAAACAGGCACAAAAACGAACAAAAAAGGCATTCTTTCCGTGAAACTTTCGTCGGTGCTGTTATTGTGCGATAATAAGGCGTTAAAACGGAGGGTTTTATGAAGTTAAATCGAATCGTTCCTTTACTCGCAGGCCTTCTTTTGCTTTCTGGATGTGCTGGAAATGAAGAGGTTTCTGTTTCCTTAGAAAGCTTAACGCCATCCTTAGAAAGCGAAGAAGAAGTCATCTCTTCCGAGGAATCTATCGTTTCTGAAGAGATCATTCCTTCGGAAGAAAGCACAGAAGAAATCACGACCACTTATTCTTTCGCTTTCGAAGATGCCCCAAAACGGTCATCCAGTGGCTATCCTGCCGATCAGGAAATCACCGCCGGAGATGGAGCAAAATATTTTGTGAGTAGCGTGCAACAAGGGGGCGGTAAAGGAGAGGGTACCGTCCAGATGAAAAAAG
The DNA here is from genome assembly GCA_902794835.1 of uncultured Erysipelotrichaceae bacterium. Taxonomy (GTDB): domain Bacteria; phylum Bacillota_I; class Bacilli_A; order RFN20; family CAG-826; genus UBA4951. The sequence goes on along the minus strand of CADBIO010000052.1, from coordinate 3,235 downwards.
AGGTTTCCTATCTTTATAACATCACCCCAATGGGTGGCACAATTACCGCCAAAATCATGAGAAACATCGTTACCTATAGTGGAACCGAACAAGACCAGACTGGCATTCCTACGATTTATACTGGCGAAAGCGAACATCCTAGTGAAACAACGATTGAGTTAACATCTAAAATTGACGGCGATTATATCTATTACATGGGCAAAATCGGAACCTATTTTACTTTTGCCGATGAGAGTTCTAACGCAATTTATCTGGCTAGCCTCACGATTGCTTTCTAAAGCAGAAAAGGTTGCTGGATTACGATCAATCCACGGTTATAATCAAAAAAAGACAAGGGTACGTCCTTCGTCTTTTCGCTTATAGCAATGGGGCAATTAAACGCATCACGGCCCCCATGAATTTTCTCCAAAGGCTGTTTTTCTTCACATCTTCGTAAGTGATTTCATGAGACTTGGCCATGGTTTCGTCAAAATCCTTGTCAATGTCTTTGATACAGGAGTTATTCGAAAGATAAGTCGCACATTCGAAATGATGATAAAGGGAACGATAATCTAAATTGATGGTTCCCACTACCCCTTTTTGGTGATCCGAAACAAAGACTTTGGCATGAGTAAAACCAGGGGTGTATTCATAAATATGGGCCCCAGCATCCAGAAGTCTTCGGTAATGAGCTTTAGCAAGGAACCAAACGTTTTTCTTATCGGGAATCCCTGGAACGATGATTCTAACATCCACTTTCTTCATCGCTGCCACCCGTAAAGCGGTCATCAATTCATCATCAAGAACAAGATATGGGGTGATGATATGGATGTAGTCTTTGGCGGTGTTGATGAGATTGAAATAAACCATTTCAGCGATTTTTTCGTGTTCTAGAGGATTTGTAGCATAAGGAATGACGAAGCCATCCGAAGGGATAGAATGATGGTTTTTAAGATGCGGGGAGAAATCGATAGGGCCGTGTTTGTAATCTTCGGCGTGCCAATTGGCAAGGAACATCGTCGTAAAACGAGAGACGGCCTCTCCTTCTAAACGGACTGCCGTATCTTTCCAATGTCCGAAACGTTTTTTCCGATTGATATATTCATCGGCTAAATTAACACCCCCGTTATAGGCGATTTTATTGTCGATCACTAAAATCTTGCGATGATCGCGATAATTGAGGGTTGAAGAAAAATGAGGTTTGATCCGATTCCATATTTTCGCTTGGATGCCGATTTTTTGCAGTCTTTTGTAATAATGGGCACGAAGATTGGACATCGAACAAGTCCCGTCATATATCACACGGACGTCCACCCCTTCTCTCGCTTTCCGTTCGAGGATGTCTAGCATATGTCCCCACATATAACCTTCTTCGATGATGAAATATTCAAGGAAAATGAATTCTTTGGCGTTTTCCAAATCTTTCAGCAGGTCCTCGAATTTGTCCTCGCCCAAAGGATAATATTTCACCGAGGTGTTTTGATAGACCGGATAATGGTGGGTTTCGTAGAGGTAATTGGCCATAAGATAAGAATCATGGTCGACTTTCTCTAAATTCACCAACGTCCCATCGTTTTGAGGATGCAAATTGTTGTTTTTCTCGTATTCGGCGCGAAGTTTTCTTCTTGTCTTTCGATAAGAACCAATCTTCGACATTAGGAAGAATAAGACGCCGATATAGACAAAAAGGGCGATGAAGAAAAGCCACGTCAATTTGGCGGAGCTTTCCATTTTCGAATTGATGATGATCAAAGAGAAAAGCAAAACTAACCCCGTGCGGAAACCAACGAGGTACATCGCCAGTACTTCCCCAAGATAATACCAGACGGCACCTAGGACGATTAGTTCTAGCAAAATGCTTAAGATAGAAAGGAAAGTCGGTGAGAAAAGGAATGAGAAAAAGCCTCGTTTCCAATGACCATTAATCGACAAACCATTTTCGTCACGTCTTAGTTTCATCTCCTCTTGATTCTATCAAAGAAAGAGGGACAAAACAGGGTAAATATAAACATTTTTTAATGTTTTGATGATTTATTGTCAATGAAGGAGATTTTGACGATATTCATCTTAAAAAGGGAATCCATCAAACAATTTGCAAAATGATAGATCGGATTGATTTTCTTTAATTTCCGATACCCCTTCATATAGGAACGATGGGAAACCGTCTCAAAATTATCACTCCAGGAAGATAATTCTGTTTCTGGTTTGGATAATCCGAAATAAGCATTAACGTTTTGAATCTCCGCTTCCTTAATCCAGGTTTTTAGCATTGCTTTTAAGGCTCTTTTGTTGGCGGTATCAAACGCAAGGACGCCGCCGGGGAAAGCACGGCTCATCGCCACAAAAAGGTCTTTTACTTTCTCAACGGTGAAATAATAAAAGACACCGGCAGCCACAAAAACAACGCCACGGCCCTTCTCAATTCGTTCAAACCAAGAAAAATCATTGAGGTCACAAGGAATGTTTTTCTCGTTTTCTAGAGGTGGCAAGATTTCATTTCGAATGGCGATGACGTCAGGGAAATCTAAATTGTATCCTTGGCAAACCCCATTATTGACGCGCGAGAAAAGATCATCTAATCCACATCCCATATTGACAACTGCCGCTTGGGGATGACTTTTTAGATAATCTTTCACTTCCCATTCGAGATCATATTCTCTTTGGGCCACTTCTAATGCCCCATAACGTCCAAAGAAGGAACGGAGTTTCTTCCCTTTTGTTGAAAAATCGTAATCTAATTGATCGATGATTTTCTTGGCTGTCGGGTCTTGAATCAAGGAAGGATAACATTCGGCGGCATATGCTCTGGCATATAAAGGGATAATTAATGTTTCTTGAACGCTGTTATTTTCGATATGATATTTTTTCTCGCTCATGAGGTGGCTCCTTTGGTTAGTTATCACAAACTTAATAGACCATAAGAAAAGGCCGAAATCATCGGCCTTAGCGATGTAATTCCAAGAAATCGGCTGATCAGCGCCAACCATCTCTTGGGCTAAATCTTTGATGCGGTTGGATTCTTCTTCCGTAATCTTGTCACCACTCTTTCCAGCGTTGACATAGGCGACGAGTTTATAATCGGTGGCATCGACAACGACTTCGACTTCTTGTGAAACGAGGCCTAAGGTGGCGGTAATGAAGGTTTTTCCTTCGCCAACGCCAGTGATAACACCTTCTTCGGTAACGGTGGCAATGGTTTCATCGGCGCTCTTGAAAGCAACTTTTCTGGTTTCGCCTTCCGCATAGCTTGCGCTGA
>CADBIO010000051.1 GCA_902794835.1 uncultured Erysipelotrichaceae bacterium | reverse complement strand
AAGAACGTCAGTTGAACTAAGCATAATGATACGGACCCGAATCAACGGAAATCCGTATCATTTTTCTTTTCTGCCTCATACAAAGCTCAATTCCTTCCATCCCTGGCTTTGGGTCGGCTTGATAAAAGGAAACAGTTATTGCGTTTATTCAATAGATGGGGGCGGGGAGGAAGATAGACATAGATCTGGAGATACAGATTTTGAGATGACATCTGAGATTTGGAAGCGGATGTCACCGAAGGCGTTTTTTCGGAGACGAAAATTATCGACTATTCAATAGGTAATGGCCAACTTTTTGGAGAATTGGTGGTTTTTCTCCGATGCCTAAGCCCATCGGTGCTAGAATAGGGTCAGAAGTTGAGGAGATCGAAAAACGTTTAAGCCCTTGGTTTTCGCCATGGTTTTGGCAATATCCGCGCCATCATTTGGCCAACGCCCGGCGCCTTGCCGTGCGATCGATTCGCGAGGCCGGCGGCAACCCGCCTCCTGCAGTCAGCAACGCTTCTATTTCTATAGAGTTTCTAAACATTTATTATGAATAGGATGATTGATATGAAATCTAAAATTTATTATCGCCTATCGTTGCTTGCAATTATCGTGAGTTTAACAAGCTGTAGTAAAGCAAGCATCGATATCAGCAAAAGACCGAATGATTACAAACTAGACTATTGGTTGACAGATACAATCGGATTTAATGAATTAAACGATTCATTATTTTATGCGGTGAAATACGACTCTATCTATACTTATCTTGATTCAAATTATGTTTTTGAGACAAAAAACGATACCAAAGAATTACCTAATTACTATGTTATCTACGATCTTTGTGTAGAGAACCAAAAAATAACAATTCAGGCAATATTCATTACAGATCCTGATGTCTCAATTTATGGGCTATCATCAAAATCTAGTCCGTCCATTGTCCAAAGAACTCTTTTAAACATGGGGTTCAAATATCTAGATCAATATAGTGGATGGTATCCGTCTTATTCTAAAGATCAATATCAATTCACATTCACAGGCGATTCTATCATTTTATCTACTTTAAAATGATACGAATACGCCCACTTAGAAACATTAAAAAGTTGGGATTTTTCATTATTTTCATCATCTTGTTTATAAATGAAGTCGAAATGGTCCCTAGAGCATAAAACAAAGTAGGGCTTTCCCGATCGATGTTTATTACAATCTGATTCAAATAATAAATCTAGACAGTTTCTTTCTAGATTAAGCAAATCAATAAACATCGAACAACATTTTGGCGTTGATGATATTGATTCTTTCGTGAAACTTCCTTCAAAGACTGTCGCAAGTTCTTCCTATTAATCGAAGCGGCACTCCTTGAATTCAAAGGGTATCTTTAAAAAATCCAGATTGATGCGATATGTTCTTGCCTTTTAGGCAAAGAAGAAGATAAACTTTGTTAAGATCATGGAAAAGAAAGCGCAAGATCAGCCGAATAAAATACCGTTTTGGTGGTTTTTAAGACGGAAATATATACATCGATTCTCCGAAATGCCCGATATTCGATACCGCGGGCCTTTGTCTTATCGACATTTCAGGATAATCGCTTGGGTCACTTTGATGATTGCCTCAATTGGCATCTTATTGCAAGTTGCCGCCTCTACGAAAGGGGACTTAAATGCGTTTGGTTCTTGGCCGGAAGCCTTGCGTTTCTTTTCGACCTTTACGGCTCCTTTATTCTTAATCGCCGCTTTCTCGCTTCTTTTAAACGCGAAGGACGGCTATCGGAGGCTCATCGTTTTCTATGGCGGGCTAACCTTGCTTGTCATCGGGGGATTCTTTCTGGCCTATCAGCATTATCTTTTAGGCTTGGCCGAGGCTTTTTCTCCCGAAAATGGCAGGAGGATGGTTGACCTCATCTTTTATTATTCTTCTACCGAGGGGTTCTTCGCCTTTAATATTTTCTTAGACCTGTTTTTGTGTTCTTTGGTGACGTTCTTTTTGAACTACACACCGACGAAATATTTTCAAGGGAGATTGCTTTTCTTATTCCGCTCTTTTGCGGCATTGCCAGCGCTCTATGAAATCGTTTCCATTGTTTTGAAGATATTAAGCTCCTGCGGGGCGATGGTCTTATCTCCTTATTTTTTCCCTTTTCTGACTGCCAAAGCGCCATTGTCTTTCTTGGTTTTCTTCGCTGTGGCCTTGTTCATGAAAAACCGGAAGAAGCATTTCTTGAAAAATGGTTCCACCCCAGAAGATTATGCCGCTTTCGAGCGAACCAACGTGAATTCTTTCCAATTCGCGGTACGCTTAAGTCTCACGATCCTCATCGCCGCGATGATCGATGCGATCGCCTACGTTACCATTTCTTCCATTCTAACGGCTAATGCCACAATTCCCGAGGGGGCTGACGCCTATGCTGTCGCTGTCCAACAATTTAATCGCGTTTATAACTGGGGATTTGGGCAAACCGTTCCTCTGATTTTCATTATCCCTCTCGTGCTTCTCTTTGATTATAAGAAGTCTTATCAGAACGCTTGGATCGATTTAATCATCCCGGTTTCGGGAATCATTATCCTAGGCTTTGTCTTCTTAGAAGGGGGATTCCAAATCTTGACCTCTTTTTTGTGGGAAAAAGCGAATCAGTCCGAGGAAAGTAGCAGTTTGGATTCGGCAATTATTGCCTTGCAGCAAAAAATTCACAAATAAAGAGTTTTCTTTAAGAATAGACGAAAAAAGAACCGCTTTGCCTGTCAGGGTCTAATCCCACGAAGCGAGACCATCAAACAAGCACCAAAACGCCGATTGTTTTTCTTCGCGAATTGATTCAGCCAAACGCCAGGCTCGTCAATTCCAGTTTTAGCGACACCAGGGGAAGAATCATCGGCAAAGAAAAACCTCTAGCAATTCGTTTGATTGCTTTCGTCTCAAAAAAGATCACATTAAAGCCTTGTCCTTTTCCTATCCCTATTCTCTCCTCTCTTAAAGGCCAACCTCTTGAGAAAAACGTTTTCGTCAAACATTAGACATGAAGATAGCAAGTATTGTAAAATTCGAAGAAAGAAGGAGTTTTATTTATGAGAACGAAATTAGTCTTAATGCTCGTCGCCCCCGTCTTATTGCTCGCCGGATGTGCCAAGGCGAAAGATTACACGGGGGAAGAAGTGACCGATGAGGCCAAAGTCGCATCCTTGAAACAATCGATTTCGGATCAAACGAAGGAAATCAAAGACATCCAATTCCATTTCCAAACGGAAAGCGAACATTTTGACGAAGATTTGAATCAAAGCGTCAAAACCACAACCGAATATGTATATAACAAAAACGAAGCCGGAGAGATCTATTTGACTGCCAGCGCCAAAGGCGAAGATGGCGCCACCACCAAGACCGATTTTTATCTTGTCAAAAACGAGACTTACGAGCTTGTCGCTTATATCGATACCGTCTCCGATGACGAGCATAACATCTCTGCCATGGGCTACAAAGGCAATGAAGATAATTTCGTCAATTCGGTGATGATCTTTTATAGCTTCCCCGAATCTTATTACCAAATGTTCGTCGATCCCAACAAGACCGAGGAATTCTTGCCAATCAAAGAGGAAAACGGATATAAGATCAGTGAAAAGTATTATTCTAGCGGCGAGGGGAACCTTACGGTCAAAATCAATTACGAATGGATCGGCGAGTCTTCTTCTTCGGCTGAGGAGAAAGCCGTCCGCGGTGAGTATCTCATTCAATACGATGGCGGTTTTTTCCAATCCGCCGAAGTCAATATGGTCAGCGACAAGGGAAGCCACAGCACCAATGAGCTTTCCCTCACGCTTATGGAGAATTTGACTTTCACCTTGCCGGATGGCTGGGAAAGCTTCATTCAATAAATCCTGAAAAATGAAATCAACCTCCGCGAAGATTTTGCGGGGGTTTTTCTGATGGCAAAAACAAGAGACGAAAGAATCCGTCGCTTTTCTTGCCAACTCTTTTTGCCTCATTCCCAATATGTTGCCGAACCAACATGAAGAAGTGGTTCTTAATGGCGGAAATCACGCTTATTATGGGAATTACGGAGAGCAAAAAGTGGATGGGGCTTTTTTACCCTTGTCCACTTTTACACTAGCACTCCATTAAGCGCGGCTATCAAGGCGTTGCAACAAAAGATTCAGAAATAAAGAAAACCTTCTGGAAAGCTACGAACTAACCTGCCGTCTCTAAGCCCCTCGATGTCTTGCCAGAGGTTTTTTCCTAGAAAAATATCCAATTTAAAATCGGTTGTCGAATTTCTACTTTCCGAAGAGTGCAGAGTAGATTTCCTCCCTCAACTCCTTGGTGCGTTTTTCTATCCCCTTTCGTTATCATTAGTAAGCCAAAAGGGGGTCTCTATGGCAAAGCAGAAAATTGTTCGTTTATTTTTTACGGTCGACGATAACTATATCCCATTCTTATCCATCACGATCGCCAGCATCGTCTCTCACGCTTCGAAGCAATATAAGTATCGCATCACCATCATCCACGATGGTCTTTCCTATCAAAGCAAAAAGACCATCCGCCGCTATCATGATAACAAGAACATCTTCATTTCTTTTTCTAACGTCTCGGCCAAGATTCAATCTTTGTCGATCAAACTAGACGTCCGCGATTATTACACGATCACGACCTATTATCGCCTGTTCTTGCCAGAATTATTCCCCACCCTGAAGAAAGGCTTATATCTAGACAGCGACATCGTTTTGCTCGATGATGTGGCAAAACTGTATTTCACCGACCTGGGGGATGATCTCGTCGGTGGGGTGCCTGATCGCTCCGTTCAGAAATATCCGGAATTCGCCAATTATGTGGAGAAAGTTCTTGAAATGGACCCCGCCAAATATTTCAATGCCGGGGTCTTGTTGATGAATTTCAAGAAACTTCGTGAGTTCCGTTTAGAGAAACGGGTCTGTTCTTTATTAGAGAAAGTGACTTTCAAAGTGGCCCAAGACCAGGATGTCTTGAATTATCTTTGCCAAGGAAAGGCCTTGCTTCTGGATCCAAAATGGAATGTGATGCCGTTAGGGGAAAAGATGGCTAAACCAGCCTTGATTCACTATAACCTGATGTTCAAGCCATGGAACTTGAAAAACATTATGTATGAGGAAGAATTCTTCCATTATGCCGAAATGGCCGGCATCAAAGAAAAACTTTTGACGGCCCGAGAAGCCATCCCCCAAGAGGTGGTGGAAAAGATTCTCAAAGGGGTTGACGAGGTGAAATCCTTTTGCAATCTCGAAGCCTCTAAAGCGGAGGAATATCACGACAAAATCAATGGGCTGAGTCGCAAAAAAGGCCGCAAAAACAGAGAGGAAAAGATCGCTCTCGAGAAGCCAATTGTCCCTCATTTAAGCCAAGAAAGACGGGCCATCGTGGAGAAAATCGATACTCTTGAACGGCAACGCCGATTTGACATCGACGTGGAAAACGATCCGCCATTTACTTATCTAAAACCAGGCGATGTTGATTATCTTAGGAAAAAATGGACCAGCAAAATCAAGACCATTTGGGCCAATTATTATTCGCAACGCTTTTTTAAGCGTCAGATCAAGAAAGGACATATCGTCATCGACGGCATCGAAGGCGGGGAAAACCTTAAGAAAGTCAAAGGCGGAGCCATTATCACCGCCAATCATTTTTCGCCTTTTGACAGCATTCCGATCCATTTGGCCGCGAAAAAGTACGCCCGAAGAAAGAAACTTTTCAAAATCATCCGGGAAGGCAACTATACGATGCCAGGGCTCTATGGTTTCTTTCTAAGAAACTGTTACACCCTTCCTTTGGCGACCAACCCCACGGTCATCCGCGACCTCTTTCAATCGATTTCCACCATCTTGAAAAACGGCCATCTCATTTTGATTTATCCGGAACAGTCGATGTGGTGGAATTATCGCAAGCCAAAGCCATTGAAATCCGGTGCTTTTGCCTTTGCTTCAAGGAATCATGTCCCGATCATCCCGACTTTCATCACGATGCGAGACACCGATCAACTGGATGCCGATGGCTCCATTCTCCAGGCTTACACCCTTCATATTCTTGAGCCGATTTATCCCGATGATCTCTTATCGCCGTCGGAAAATGCCGCCTTCATGAAAGAAGAAAACGAGAAACGTTGGAAAGCAATCTATGAACGGGTCTATGGCCAGAAACTGACCTATCTACCGGAGGAAAAAGAATGATTCTTTATGGAACGATCATCTTTGTCGGCTTGGTGACGGTCTCTTTGCTCAATATTTTCTTCAACCCCTTATATCAAGACCGTTGGTGGCTTTATCTCGTCATCACCCTTTCTTATACCGTAATCGCTTTGTTGCTGGATGGGCTCGTGGCCTTATTGATTCGGAAAACAGTACCTGAAAAATGGGTCAACAAGGATTGGAAACTCTTCCGTTCCAGCGAGAAAGAGATGAGGCTTTATCGGGCTTTAGGGGTCCATCGTTGGAAAGAGTACGTGCCTGAGCTTGGGGGATTCACCGGATTGCATAAAAACAAGATGGGGGACCCTCGAGACGACGAATATATCTCTCGCTTCATCCTCGAAGTCAAATATGGGATTTTGATCCATTGTTGGAGTGTCCCTGTTTCCTTCTTATTGCCTTTTTTGGATTGGGGCATGTACCTCGGGGAATCGAATCTTTGGCTTACGATCGCTCTACCCATTTCCGCCGTCAACGCCATTTTGGTTTTCTTGCCAACCCTGATTCTCAAATTCAACCTTCCCAAACTGTTGCAAATCCACGCCTATAATCTTCGGATGCAAAGTCGCCAGGGATGATCGTCTTGTCCGAAAAGCCCTTTTCTTTCACCCTATCACGACGGCAAAATCCGATTTACTCAGCGAAAGAAAAAGAATATCGTTTATA
>CADBIO010000050.1 GCA_902794835.1 uncultured Erysipelotrichaceae bacterium | reverse complement strand
CATCTGATGGCGGAGATCTAAATTGGCGGTCGGCTCATCGAGAATCAGAATCTTCGGTTCGCCGGCGAGGGCTCTAGCCAGCGAAATCATCTGTTGTTGGCCGCCGCTCAATTCGTTGACATAACGGTCAGCGAATTTCGTTAAGCCTAGCATCTCTAAGGCCTCATAGGCTTTTTGTTTGTCTTCTTGAGAGGGAAGAGTAAAGAAATAAGGCAATCTTCCTAAGGTCACCACGTCAATTACTTTGAGGGCGGGAGCCTCAATGTTTTGGGGGACGTAGCTGACTTTCTTGGCCCGTTCCGAAGAGGAAAGCGAGAATAATGACCGATTCTCTAGCAACACTTCCCCTTCTTTTGGTCTCCTTAAACCGGCTAGGATACGAATCAAGGTGGTTTTTCCTACCCCATTTGGGCCTAACAAAACGCCAATCTCTCCTTCTTTCAAAGAAAAAGAAACATGATTCAGGACCAAAGGTTCTTTCTTAGCATAGGAAAAGGAGACGGAATTAACGGAAATCATAGGCTTTTCCTTTCTTCGTGAAGAGGATGAATAAGAAGAATGGGGTGCCAATCAAGGCGGTGATGGCCCCGACAGGAAGCGATGTCCCTTGTCCGATCAAACGGGTGGCAATATCGCAGAAAAGAAGCATCGACGCGCCGGCAAAGAAGGAAGTCGGAATCAAGAAACGATGGTCATTTCCAATGATTCTTTTCATGATATGGGGGGCAATGATACCAACAAAGCCGATGATGCCGCAGAAGGAAACGCATAAGGCGGCGATTAGGGAAGCGACAAGCAAAGAGACGAAACGCAACAAAGAAGTATGCACCCCTAAGCTTCTAGCGAACCCTTCCCCTCCCGAAAGGGCGTTATAACGGTAAGAAAATACTTCAAAGCCAAGCAAAGAAACGCCGACCACGAGAAGCAAAATATAATTCTCTTCCATCGTGAGACGTTCGAGATTCCCAAAAGACCAGCCCACGACCGCGGATAAGGCCACGTCATCGGAAAAATATTGCAATAACGTCGTCCCTGCCTGAAAACCAGCGCCTAAGGCGATTCCGATTAAGACCACGGTGGTAGGATTGAACTGGTGGAAACTGGATAACCCCAGAACAATCAGGACACAAAGCAAGGCGAAGGCGAAAGCGACAGCCGAAACCGTGAAAGGAGAATCGTTGACAGAGACAAAACTATTCGAACCAGTCCCATAAATGGCAAGGATAATAACATTGGCCCCAAAGACGGCGGCGTTGCTGATCCCTAAGGTCGCTGGGGAAGCCATCGGGTTTTTTAAGGAAGTCTGCATGATGAGTCCAGAAAGGGCCAAACCACCGCCGATGATAAAAGCCCCGATGTTTCTGGGGAGGCGGATTCGCTGCATGATTCGATTCGCGGCATTGTCCGCCTGGCCGAATAATCCTAAAAAAGAACGGTCAGGCGATAAATTCGTCGAACCGAGGAAGAAAGAGAGGGCAAAAAGAAAAAAGGCGATTCCTAGTACGACAAAAAAGACGATCCAGGATTTTCTTGTGCTGGTGAGAGGTTCTTTTTGATTGATTTCTCTTCCTTGAATCTCGTTCATACGGAGGCAAGTTTAACAAGGTTAGAAAGAAGATGCAAAGAAAACGAACGATTTCGAATGATTTGTATGTTTAATAGAGTACAAAACGAACATTATATTCGATATAATTCATTTGAATCGAGGAAAAGACAATGAACAAAAAGGAAGAGAAAACCATCCGACTCATCACATCGGCCTTAGAGCGGTTGCTGGAAAAAGAAAGCTATGGTGAATTGACCGTCAGCGACATCATTGTCGAAAGCGGAGTTTCCCGTTCGACTTTCTACGCCCATTTCAAAAAGAAAGAGGACGTTTTGAAAAACGTCTGCGTTTCTATCTTCAATCATGTTTTCACCACTTCTCAGCATGATGGCCACCATACGGAGGATCTATCGGAAATCCCATTCTATGATTATCGCTGGATGACGGCTCACATTTTCTTCCATTTCAAAGCCCAGGCGAAGCTCGTCAGCGCCATATTCTCTTCCGGGGCATCCCATCTTTTCTATCGCACTTTAGGCAAAGAGGTGCATCGTTTGATGAAATTGGCTTTGCCCGGTGTCAAAATCAAGCATCCGGGGGTGCCAGATGAAATCCTCGAAACCGCGATGAGTGGGGCCTTTGTCGATTTGTTAAAATTCTATGTCGTCAACGAAAGAGAAGAGACGGCAGAAGAAATGGCCAATTATTTCTATTCTTTGTTTGAATGAAAAGAGGCGGGACTCCCGCCTCTTTTTACGGCTTGGCAGTTTACTTTTCTCCCTCGTGTTCGTGGAAGAAATCGCGTTTCATATAATGTTTGGCCCGTAAGAAACGGCGGAAAGCTCGAGCGTTGCTTAACCAGACGAATTTGACATCGTTTTTCTTGTTTTTCACAATCTTTTTGACCATGAATGAGGCGATGGTTTCTGGATAGTCGCCGAGGATGTTATAGACTTTTTTGACTTTCGGGCTAAGTTCAAAGGCCTGTCCTTCTCCCAGATTGTGATTGATGAAATTGGTGATCATGATCCCAGGGGTGATTTTTCCGACTTGAATCTTGAGTTTCTTTTCTTTGACCTCATAGGCAAGGGCTTCGGTGAAATAAGTCACTCCACGCTTAGCGGTGCCATAGACGGAAAGGCCTACTTGATAGGCGTCGTTGGAGCCGAATCCTTCGACGTTATAAATCTGACCGTGGCCCTGTTTCACGAAATAGCTCATGATGGCTTTCGAGCAAAGGATCGTCCCTTTCAAATCGATTTCAATTAATCGGGTGACGGTCTTCTCATCTAGTTCCCAAACCGGGCACATCGCTTGATTGACCCCGGCGTTGTTGATCCAAATATCGATGGATCCTAATTGTCTGGCAGCATCCTCGATGATTGGCTCGATGGAGGAAAGAACGGTGACGTCCCCACGATAAAGCAAAACTTTCGCTTCTTTGTTGAGGGTTTTCAATTCCTCTTTCGCTTTGGTGAGGTTTTCCTCGTTGACGTCGATCAAAATGACGTTAAATCCTGCTTTGATGAAATCCTTGGCCAGAGCAAACCCAAAGCCTCTGGCGGATCCTGTGATAGCTACACTTCTCATACTCTTTCTCCTAACGTCTCTTATTGTAAATCTCTTTTCTCTTCCAAAGTAAAGGTCGGAATAAAAAGGTTTATTCCATCTTTCGGCCGAATTGATAGGCTTCTTGGAGTTTGGCGTTTCCTTTGATTTCGTTCGGAGAATTGAATCCTCCGAGGGAGAGAAGGCCTTTGATTTGAACCCCATCGAAACAATCCACCCAGCCTTGCAGACCTTTTAAAGCGCCGTCGCTGACGTTTTTTTCTTCTTCCGCGGAGACGGCCGCCAAATAGATGTCTTTGAATTTTCTTTCTCTGGCGTATAACGAATTGGCTCGGTCGATCAACGTCTTCATCTGCCCCGACATCTCATAATAATAAATCGGGGTAACCCAGACGATGACTTCGGATTCGGCCATCTTATCGGTGATGGGGTTCGCGTCGTCTTCGATCACGCAACGTCCCAATTTTTGGCAGGCCAAACAGCCTTGGCAAAAGGCGATTCTTTTTCCTTTCAGGGAGACGAATTCCACTTCATTTCCCGCTTTTTTGGCCCCTTTTTCGATTTCTTTTGCCACAAGCTCGGAATTACTTCCGGTTCTGATACTAGTAGAGATAATCAATATTTTCTTCATTTTGTTTCTCCTGTTAGGACGAAGGTCACCGATGCCACATTAAGAAGCGCATTCAATTCTTCTTCCCCTAAGAGAATATGGCCTAGCCTCGTATAAGACCAGCTGCTGGGGCGATAAAAGACCGAGATGGCGTTGCCGTTATATAAAACGATATCGCCAGGAACGACGTTCATCTGAGAATCGTTGCTTGGGATGGATTGGCCGATAGGTCCAGTTTGTTCAAAACCGCCGTATTCATGCATCGAAATCGTCAAGGTGTCTAGGGATAATTCTTTTAAGGCTTTGACGGAATCATTTTCTTCCCATTCCACTTTTAATTCTTTCTTATCGATGAACAATTTCATATCAATCTCCTTTTCTTCTTGGCTTATTTTGGTTTCCGAAGAAACAATCTCCTGACTGTGATTGGAGTTGTTAACACAGCCAACCAGCGGGAAGATAGCAAATAGCAGCAAGATAAAACGTTTCATAAGGCCTCCTTTTTCTCGTCTCTTTTTCGAAGAATCAAAAAGAGAAAATGGTCTAAGGGCCAAGTAAGGTTTTCAATCCAATAGGCCATTTTATTTTCTCTTAATTGTTTTCTTTGGACTAGTCTATTCTCTCATCATCAGGCAAAGAAAGAGATGTTAGCCGTTCATATTCTTCTTGGCTCACTGGCTCGCACCATTCCGTGTTTGTTTCTTCCCCTGCCACTTCGATCGCCAAATGCTGGAAATAAGAGTTTTTGGCGGCCCCGTGCCAATGTTTCACATTCGCTGGGATATTCACGATATCGCCTTCTTTTAAGGGACGTGCTTCCTTCCCTTCTTCTTGATACCATCCTTGGCCATAGACACAGATTAAGATCTGTCCTCCGCCTGTTTTTGCGTGGTGGATATGCCAATGGTTTCGGCAACCCGGCTCGAAGGTCACATTAAAGATGGGGATTTGCTTATCGCTTAAGCAAGCGAGATAGCTTTGACCGATGAAATGTTCTCCAAAGGGATTCTTTTCCCCGATTGGAAATACACTTAAATCCAATTCTCCGTCTTCTTTGCCATAGACTTCTTCCACCAAAGGGAAGGCGGACCACGCTTTTGGCCAGCCACAATAAAAAGAGAGCTGAGTGATCGTCTCCACGATTTCTTTTTTGGTTAAGCCATGTTCTTTCCCGATTTGGAGATGGGATTTGAGTTGAGGATATTGTCCGGCGCTAAAAAGGGCGGATATCGTTATTAAACTTCTATCTCTTAGAGATAATTCGGTTTCTCTGGCCCAGATTTCACCAAACAGAACATCATCGTTAAGTTCGGCGAATTTTGGCGCGATTTCGCCTAAAATGGCTCTTCCTGCAGTTTGTTTTTTCATCGTTATTCCACCTTTCTTTGGAAGTGGGCTTTTTACCCGAGGGTATGCCCATCTTGGATCGTTAATGTAGCAATGCTCCTTATTCATATTTTATCATCCTAGTCTCACTCTGCTTTCTGAGATTATGTATCTCTCGCAACCAACTCTCACTTATCAAGTCGATGCGGCCGAAGACGAGCTGAAATTCAAAATCTTCGATCGCAGTCAAAAGAATGTCTCTATTACTCCGGCGGGAAAAATGTTCATCGATTCCTTAAGAATCATCAACGGCGAATACAAAAAGGCCGTCGAGCAAGCACAGAATTATTCCGATAAATATAGCGATGATATCGTGATTTCTTTGCCTTATCGAAGCGCCATTCATCTTCTGCCTCAGGCAATCAAGGAAATGGCAAAGGTTAATCCTTCTACCTGGATTACCCCTAAATTTGGCTGGACCAATCGTTTGAATGATTTTTTAAATGGCGATGTCGACATTCTATTCGGAGACTATGAGACATTAAAGAACATCAAGGGAATCAAAATCATCCACCTCTATCAATCGAGGATTTATCTTGTCTGCAACAAAGATGATCCTTTAGCAGCTAAAAAAGTGATTCATTCCCAAGATTTGCTAGGCAGAACGTTGATGGTTGGCGGAGGAAGCCAAAGACAGCTGAAAATTGTCCAAGAACGAGTGTTGAATGAAGTCTCGATCCCTTTCTTTAATAGTGATGATCACGACACGACTTTGACAAATATTGCGGCAGACAAGGCGGTTGTTTTAGCCCCTGGTTTCCTTCATGAAAGGAGCGATGGCTTTGTTTGGATTTCTTTTGATTGTCATGAAATGATTGATTGTTGTTTGGCTACTAAGGGGCAGGACAATCGAAAAATAATCACCGATTTTATCGATATTTTGATGGATTTATATCGGGATGTCGATCTTTTATCTTTATAAAAAATTCTTTCGATAGCACGGCAAATAAAAGCTAATGAATGCTTTTGTCTATTGAAAGATGTTGGATGTTTTATTCCAGTAAGACAACATCCTAGTTTTTTAAAATCCACCGTAAACGCATGAGGGAATATACGAATGCGAGGCAGAAGAAGAAAGAAGCAATTCGATCTGCGTTTTGGAAATGATACAAAAAATACGACTATCAAAATGTTATGACCGTGAAAGAAATCGTCGACGAAGCTAAAATTCATCGCACCACTTTTTATTTTTATTATGAGAATACTGGTGATATTTTGGATGAGTTGATCTCTTGGTTAAAAGAAGAGATTGTGTATATTTATTCTTCTCGTTTGAGAATGAATTGAAATTTCAACGAATTCTACAAAGAAAATAAATATCCTGCACGTTTCTGTCAGTCTTTTTTGACAAAAAACAGTTCTGCCCTGCGTAAAAATAAAAAAACCAACAATCGATTGTTGGCATTTTTAATTTTGGTGAAGCGTTAGGGGTAGTATGCGCTACTTTTTGATTCTAATTCTAGTTATATGGGACGCCAATTTGCGTTTCAAGCCTCTCTAATAATGAATTGTCAATTTAACTAAAGAATAGCGATTTATTATGACCGAGTCATGATTTTCCATTAAAACCTCATACATAAAGGCTCAATCAGTAAACCTTGATTATTCAGGAAACTGATATGGGATTTTTCAAGTAAGTTATAGTGTTTTTGAAGTTATCCAATTCCCACATAAATTTGATAGGGTTCGATTCTCAAAATGATACAATTATTTTATGAGCAAAGAAGCTTCTTTTTTATTGTTTGGTTTGCTGACTCTCTTTGGCTTTATTCAATTTCGTATAAGCTGGATCGGCAACAGACCATATTCAATGTACTACAAATCTTATGGTC
>CADBIO010000049.1:2502-9451 GCA_902794835.1 uncultured Erysipelotrichaceae bacterium | reverse complement strand
GTTCTGAGTGCAGCCGCACTAGGCATTGTCACGGTTTCCTGTGGCGGACAAGGAGGCGGCAACGGTGACTCGTCTGTTGAAGCAGCGACCGTTTCCAGAATCAGACACACCGACATCCCATTTCTTTTACAAAACAAAGAATTAAATTTGGATGAATATGTCACCATCCAATACAGTGACAATACCACTGACCATAAATACACATTAACTTGCGCAAGCGAATATGTGACCATCACCGAGCATGTGGTCGTCGCATCTGAGATTGGCGAATATACCTTGGTCGTTGAAGCTGGTTCCATGAAAAGCAAACTTGCTCTTAGCGTTGTCAGCGAAGATCAACTCGCCATCATGAATTTCCTTGCTCCATTAGAACAAACACCACAAAACTACAAATTGGTCGTTGCTGAAAGCACCAAACCAGAAGATTATCTTTGGACATATTTCCACAACGAAAATTACGTTGCAATCTTCAATGAAAACGATCCGTTGGAAGTAGACGAAAAGGGCGAATCTACTAGCACCCTTATCGCAAAATTAGCCGACAACAACGCCTACTGGGGCAGCATTGTCGATGATGGCAATGGCAACCCGAAAGCCAGCTTTGAAGCAGGTAAAGTCATCTACAATAACTTTTACATCACTAACGATCTGACTTTAGATCCTACGGATTTCTCCTATGAAGAAATCGGCGGAGAAAAGGTTTTGCTCTCGAGCGCTGCATTTGAAGAAAGCTTGCTTAGCTTTGGTGCCAGCCAATCCCCTGATACCGCTTTAAAAGGTGCTAAATTCGAAGGAATCATCGACACCGATAACGATGGCACCGCTGATACGCTTTATCTCGATTGCTTAGTTGCCGACGAAGATGGAAATGCTCAAAGCTATGGCCTTCTTGGCATCAGCAACATTGGTACGACCACTCTTCCTTGGATGGAAGAAGCCGTCACCGATCAATCCTATGTTCCAGCCGCCATCAAAGGTGATGAAGTCGGCACCGTTTTCGCAGCATTAGGAACTGGCAAAAACTACACCATGACGACTGAGTTGTTCTCTGCTGATAGAAATGGAAAACAAGTTGATCCTGCCGATGCCAAAGACTCTTTAGTCTTGCTCTTTGATGGCGCATCTTATATCAAAGCAATGTCCACCTTCACTGAGGATGGCGTCATTGGCACCCTTGAACAAAAATCGGCAACCTTCGCCGAAGATGGCACTGTTACGATCAGTGAATCCACTTTAGAAGGTCAATTCGTCTATTGGAACGCCGATGGCAAGATCTACACCACAACCTATGATGCAGAAGCAGGAAAGATGAAAGATGCCACTGCTGTTGAGACCGAACTTACCGACGTCTGGCAAACCCCTGCCTTCGCCAACAACCTCTCCGCTTTAGCAGTCACCCCTTCCGCTGTTTCCGCTACCAACTGGGTTGAAAGAAACGAAAATGGCACCAAGATTACCCTCAGCGGCCAAGTTGGTGACAACGATGGCACCACGGCAGATAACGTCTTGTTCCAGCAATTATTCAACATGAACGGTTTCTATAACTTTGGTACTATCATGACCGCTGCTCATAAATTCAGTTCTGGCGATCAACACGCTTATTCTCTTTACAGCAATTATTTAGAGTTCGTTGTTGATACTGCTACTAATGAAGTTAGCGTCTTAGCCCTTGCTCAGATGCCATTCAGCAATGTCAGTAACAAATACATTGGTTGCAGAATCACTGTCTCTGCCGTTGGCGAGACCACGAATGACTTCTCCGTCTTCCCTCTCCCAACCGCTGGCGAATAATAAACGCCGCTTAACCCCCATCCACTTTTAACTCAGACTAAAAGGAGAAACATATGATCAGAAAAAGTTGGAAATTCGGAATTGCCTCCATTGCTTCTATTTTGAGCTTGGCAGGCTGTTCCGGATCCACGGGAAGTTCTGCAACATACACCTATAACACGTATCTTGCGACTAGCCCGAATAACTGGAACGTCCATAACTGGCAAACCTCTGATGAATCTTACATTACGAGTTTCACCGAAATCGGTCTCTACGATGTCATCCTCAACGCCAACAAAAACGGCTACGAATTCGTTCCCGAAATGGCTGCGGATATGCCGAAAGCGATTGATCCAGCCGACATCACCGATGCAGAAATGGACACTTATTATTCTTCCATTGGCAACCTTACCGACAACATGGTTTGGGACATTCCTTTAAACCAAGCTGCCGTTTGGGAAGATGGAACCAAGATCACAGCAGATGATTACATCAAATCGATGGAACTTCAGCTGGATCCAGATTACGCCAATTATCGTGCTGACTCTTATTATGATGGCAACATGATTTTGGTGAACGCCGAAAACTTCTATAAACAAGGACGTCAGACGATTGAGCCTTATTATGGTAATTTCGACTCGAACACCGGAAACGTCCCTAATGATTCCGGCTTCTATTTCCTTAATTTAGGAAAATACACCCCATACGTGAACACCGTTTTCAATAACGCTGACGAAACCACCAATTTCTACAGCATCTTGAATCAAGTCGGATCCACTTATGGCGTGCAACTAGAATGCGAACGCATCATCGTCGGTTATTCCTATTATTTATGGAAGATTTCCGACCACAAAGGCAGTTCTGTTGCCTCTTCTTGGGAATCGGTCAAAGATCCAACCCAAGTGAGCTCTACTATGATCAGCAATGATGCCGTCGATATCGATATTGAAGATTTCGACACCGGCTTCACCGATTTCCAAGGTTTCCAAGACACCATCAAGACCATCAAGGCCTTGAATATCGGCTGGGAAGATAACAACATCGAAGAATATTCTTTGGATGCTTTAAAGAACGATCTGAGAAAGGTCGTCTCTGCCGTTGGTAGAAACAAAGGCGCAACCAGCAAAAACTGGGCATGGAAGCTTCCTCTTTTCACCTATTTATATACTTATGAAGGGGAACCGCTCACGATGGATGACGTTGGTATTAAAAAGATCAACGATTATACCATCCGCCTTTATTTGACCAAAGCCATCACCGAATTGAATTTGAAATTCGCCTTGACTGGCAACTGGCTCGTTAAGACTGATCTCTATGAGAGACTTTCGACCACTTTGGCCACGGGCTCCAAAGCCACGACCTACGCCTCCAATAGCGCAAGCAATTATATGTCTTATGGTCCTTATAGACTGTCCTATTTCGAAGCAGGCAAGCAAATTATCATTGTCCGTAATGAAAATTGGTATGGCTACAAAGATGGCAAGCACGAAGGTCAATTCCAAATGGATGAGATCGACACCCACATCTATACGGACCACACCACCGCTCTCCAAGAATTCATGGCCGGAAGATTAGATGACATCGACTTGACTGTCTCTGACTTCCGCAATTACGGCACTTCCGGACGTTGCACCACGACTTATGAGTCTTATACTCAAAAGATCTCGTTCAACTCGGATTATGAAAAGCTAAAGAGCAGACAACAAGGAAACGATAACAAAACCATCCTTTCCAACAAAGATTTCCGCAAAGGCTTATCCTTAGCCATCGATAGAAACCAATTCGCTTCCCAAGCGACCTCTGGTTCGAAAGGATTCACTGGCCTTCTTAATGACCTTTATCTTGCCAATAACTCGACTGGCGAATCTTATCGCAGCACCGTTCAAGGCAAGAGTGTCTATGGCAAAGTCTATGGTCACCTTGGCGGAGAGAAGATTGACGAAGTCGACGGAGATGCGTTGGAGGAAAATAAGGTTGGTTATAACAACGCATTGGCCATCCAATATATTGCCCAAGGCTTAGAATCCGAACTTAAATCGAGCGTGGCGGGGCATTTGACAGCCGGCAATACGATTAACATCGAATTCCGTGTTTATGACGATTCTGCCGAAAACACCGTCGCCGCTTATAACTTCATCACCAAAACTTGGTCTGATGCGATTACTAGCGCTATCGGCCTCTTAAAGGATCGAAACGACCTCAACGACAGCGAGACTTTGGGTTTCAAGATCTCTATGGTGAAGGATCAAGATTATTACACGACTGCCCAAAACGGTGGTTATGACATGATCTTCTCCATTTGGGGTGGCGCTGCGGTCAATCCATATGGTTTGATGGAAGTCTATTGCGACAATACTCATACTTCTTGCTGCGAATATGGCTTTAAAGGCCATCAAGCGGAAACCTATTTGGATATCGACGCTAACGGGGATGGCAATATCGATGTCACCAACGAACATAGATCCTTCCACGATTGGTATACCGCGATGAATAGCGGCGACGAATTCAGCGAAGCCATCTATGGTGATGGTTTACAGCCAGGAGATGACAATTATGAGGCTTGGTATGAAGTTCATAACAAGAAACTCAATGTCTTAGCTGGACTTGAAGCAGGCATCCTCAGCCGCTTCGAAGCCGTCCCACTCGTTGCCCGCGGAACTTCTTCTCTGCTTGGCTTCAAAGTGGAAAATGCGACGGATACCTATGTGTCCTTGGTCGGTTATGGCGGAATTCGTTTCATGACCTTCAACTACACCAACGAACAATGGTCTTCCTTCTGTGCCGAAAATAACAACAGCCTTTCTAATTTATATCGCTCTTACCAACGATAAACTCTCCCTCACAAAACTCTTAGAAGGCCGGCCAACCACCGGCCTTCTATAACCTTTTTAAAATGTAAAAATGAACGAGAACGAAAACAAAACAAAAAAATCACTTAAACAGCCGCTTCCTGATTCCTCTGAACAAGAAGCAATCAAAAAAGAAACAAAACCTTCCGCATGGAAAAAATTCTGGAAGGCTTTTGTGGGTTTCTGGACCAGCAAAAGCACCAAGGAGATGCTTTCCTACATTGGCAAACGTCTCATCCTTTTAGTCTTCACTTTCATTGTGATTTTCTTGATTTGCTTTGTCCTTGTTCGACTCTTGCCAGTTGCCGTGGATAGCGGTATGAAAGACCCAGAGATTTTCTATCGTCAGATGGTAGCTCAGGGCCGTTATGTCCAAAATTCGGATGGCAGCTATTCTCCAATGCCAGTCCTGCAACAGCTTTGGAATTTCATTCTCAATCTTTTCAGTGGCAATGGCAAACCTTGGGGTTTCTCCTACCATATTCAATGGCTTTCTTCGCCTTCGGATATTTTAGGCAGCCATTTGACTCCAACCGTTTTAATCAACATTTATTCGATGTTGATCTCCATCCCGGTTGGCTTAGGGCTTGGCATCTTCATGGCCTTGAAGAAAAACAAATGGCAAGACCACACTTTAAGTATTGTCATCATGTTGGTGATTTCCGTCCCATCATTTGTCTATGCTTTCTTATTGCAATACCTTTTCGCTTATGTGTGGCAAGTCTTGCCAAGCACTGCCGAAAGCGCATCAGTAGGCTATTTCTCCTTCAAATATTTCCGTTCCATCATCTTGCCGATTCTCTCCATGACTTTCGGCTCAATCGCGGGCTATGCCCGTTATACGCGAGCGGAATTGACTGAAGTCTTGACCAGCGATTTTATGTTGCTTGCCAGAACCAAAGGCCTAACCCGTGCCCAGGCGACGGTTAGACACGCCTTCCGCAATTCCTTGGTCCCAATCTTCCCGATGATTTTAGGCGAAGTTATTTCTGTCTTATCGGGTTCGATGATCATCGAAAATATTTTCCAAGTCAACGGGGTCGGCGGCTTGTATTTGCAATCCATCCTTACCCGTGACTATGACGTCTTCCAATTCGTGTCCATGTTCTACATTTTGATCAGCTTAGTCGGAACATTGGTCGTTGACGTCTCTTATGGCATAGTTGATCCGCGCATCAGAATGGGGAGTAAGAAATAATGAAAAACAAAGAAAAATACACATTATCCCCAGAAGTTGGTTCTGTGGACTACAACAATCTTCCAAAAGAATTGTTCAAGAAATCGAAAATCGATGCCGAATCGCTTCACGATCAGGCTTTTGAAACCAAACCGGTTTCCTATTTAAGAGGGGCGTTGATGCGTTTTGCGAAAAACAAAGCATCCGTTATCGCCTTCTTTATCATCGCCGTCATTATTCTTTATGCGATTATCGTCCCATTGGCTTCGCCGAAAAGCTATGTCAATTCCGTCGAATATCCAAATGGTTTCCAAGACCCTTATTTTAGCTATGCCCTGCCATATAACAAAATATTCAAAGGCTCCGGGTTCTGGGATGGCACCGAAGTTAAATCCGGATATAGTCAATCGGATTACAATATCCTTTCTTATGACGATTCCAACCACAGTCCTATCGTTAACGTCGTTTCTACCGACGTCAATGAAATCCGGATTGGCCCTCGCGTGAATCGGTTTACCTCCTATACTTTAAGAACCGATTCTTATGCGATTGGCAATAAAGTCATCACCGTTAAACCAAGCGAATATGAAAAATTAGTTTCTTACGAGCAAGAAAGAGGCATCTATCAAAGCAAAGGTTCCATCATGAAACCATTTGTCGATTCCGCAACCTATCTTAAGGAATACCGCGATGAGATGGCCCAAGATCTTTTAGGGATTTCTTACAGCGAAATCACCTCAGCCGATCAAAGCACCAAGACAACAATCGATAACGTCATCGACTCGATGACCAATTACTACAACCAGCACGCGGATATTTATTACAAACTCAGCGCGAAGACTTCCTCGGGAGAATATTCGCAGAATTCATTCTCGATCATCTTCTCTGCCGATGGCACGCCAGAAACTATCTATCAGGAAGATAGTGAGGGGAAACTTGTTTATTCCGCTTACAACACTGGTGTTTATACGGTACGTGTCGATTATTTTGATTATTTTGTCTTCCATAATGGCTTTGAGCCTTACTATCTCTTTGGGGCAAATGCCTCCGGGCAGGATATTTTCTTACGTCTTGCCTCGGGCGCCAGATTCTCTTTGCTTCTTGGCGTCGGCATTTCTTTGATTAATATCATCATCGGCATCATTTGGGGTGC
>CADBIO010000049.1:0-2448 GCA_902794835.1 uncultured Erysipelotrichaceae bacterium | reverse complement strand
TTCTTGGTTGCCTTCGTCTATTCAGGATGGATTGGCGTAGCCGGGACGACCCGTATGCAGTTCTACCGCTTCAAAGGACAAGAATATGTCTTGGCCTCCAGGACTTTGGGCGCGAAAGACCGCCGCTTGATCTTCAAACACATTTTGCCTAATGCGGTCGGCACGTTGGTCACTTCCAGCGTATTGATGATTCCAGGCGTTATCTTCTCGGAGTCTTCGCTTAGCTATTTAGGTATCATCAACTTCACCACCAGCGGCCTTTCTTCGATTGGCTCCTTGCTAAACGAAGGACAAGCTGCGGGTCTTCAAAACCACCCCCACATGCTTTTATTCCCTTGCGTCATCATTTCTTTATTGATGATCTGCTTCAATTTGTTCGGCAACGGTCTCCGTGATGCCTTCAACACATCGTTAAGAGGAAGTGAGAATTAATTTATGGCTAACGAAATTCAAGAAAACGAAAAAATCTTAGACGTAAAGAATTTACGAATCTCTTTCCGTACTGACGGCGGCACCGTTAAAGCGGTCCGTGGCATCTCTTTCTCTCTTTATCGGGGGAGAACTTTGGCCATTGTCGGGGAATCTGGTTCGGGGAAATCCGTCACTTCGAAGGCCATCCTTGGCATTTTAGCCGAAAACAAAATCGTGGAAGATGGCCAAATTCTTTATGATGGCAAAGATTTGCTGCAAATCGGGGAGGACCAGTTCTCCAAGATTCGTGGCGTTAAAATCTCCATGATCTTCCAGGATCCTCTTTCTTCTTTAAACCCAATCATGATTGTCGGCAAACAATTGACCGAAGCCATGGTTTTGAAACACAAAGCAGACAAAAAAGAGGCAAACCACGTCTTAAAGAAATTCGATCATTATCTCAACGAGGCCGATCATGCCGCCTTTGAAGAATTTACGGCAGCCAAAGACAAAGAAGGGTTTGACCTTTCTACCTATGACGTCTTATTCGAAGAAGCAACCGATCTCTCCGTGGAAGCCCAAAAGACTGCCATTGGAGAAATCTTGCCAAAATTACAGGAAATCTATGACACCGAATTCCAGAAGGAAGTCATTGATTTCAATAAAGCCTACAATTTGTTGAAACCATTATTCCCTGCCTTGAAGAAATGCGAGCTTGGCATTGCGACCAACCCAGACAATACAATTGCTGTTTTCCCTATCCAAGCGAAGAATTACCAAGAAGCTGCGAAAGATTCTCTCAAGCATCAAAAGCTTCTCGAGAAGAACTTAGCTAAATATCACGTCAATGATTTCTTTGATTTGCCAGCCGGCGTGCGTGCGAAATCTCGTGAGACAATCGTTTCTCAAGTTGAACACAGCAACCATTTTAAAAACGCCTTGACGGAATTGATCAATCATCTAAACGATTTATTGGGACGTTCTCCCAAAGATATCAAAGCCTTGGCTAAAGGCATGAATAAAGCCTATGGCGAAGCTTTATTGCTTTCTAAAAGCGAGCTTTCGGCGAAAGAAGCCAAAGAACGCGCCATCAAAATGTTGGCAGACGTCGGCATCAACGAGCCAGAACGTCGTTACAATCAATATCCGTTCGAATTATCTGGCGGTATGAGACAACGTATCGTCATCGCCATCGCCCTTTGCTCAAGCCCAGAAATCTTAATCTGCGATGAGCCAACGACCGCCTTAGATGTGACCATTCAGTCTCAAATCCTTGAATTGATCAATCGTCTGAAAAAAGAGAAAAATCTCTCGATCGTTTTCATCACCCACGATTTGGGAGTCGTTGCCAATATGGCTGACGATATTGCCGTCATGTATGCCGGGAAAATTGTTGAACAGGGTTCGGCAACCGACATTTTCTATGATCCTAGACACCCCTACACTTGGGCTTTGCTCGGCTCTGTTCCCGATTTGAACACGAAAGAAAAACTCAACGCCATCCCTGGAACTCCGCCAAATATGCTTTTGCCTCCGAGAGGAGACGCCTTTGCCCCAAGAAACAAGGACGCTTTAGAAATCGACACCTTATATCAACCGCCATTCTTCCAAATCTCCCCTACTCATAGGGCAGCCACTTGGAATTTGCATCCAGAGGCGGAAGAGGTTCAAGCGCCGAAGCTCGTAATTTCAAGAATCAAGGCAGCATTAAAGGCCCATCCAGAATTCACCCCGAAAGCGGATAACATGAAAAATTCCGTTTTAAATTACATCAAGGAGGACAAAGGCAATGAATGAGAAAAAGAAACTCACCCCCGCCACTCCTGAAGTGACCATCCCCACGCCGGAAGAAGTCAAACCAGATGCCTTCCGCAAAGCCATCGATTACGAACACACTGAAAAAATCCTTCAGCTAAAGCATGTGAAGCAATATTTCCGCTTCAAAGGCGGCGATATTAAATACCTCAAAGCCGTACACGATGTTTCCTTTGATGTCTACAAAGGAGAGGTCTTCGGGTTGGTCGGAGAATCTGGTTG
>CADBIO010000048.1 GCA_902794835.1 uncultured Erysipelotrichaceae bacterium | reverse complement strand
ATCGCCGGTGACAGGGATGCCCGATTGGCTGCGATCAAAATAGAACATGTCGTTTTCCAAATAGAATTTGGTGACTTCTCCTTCTCCTTTTCTTAGTTCAAGAGAAAGGGCGTTGAGATCTTCGATATCCAACACCATCGTGCCTACACTTAAACGACCTTCATAATGGTTTTGGATTGTTTGTTCTTCGCTTAATTTGCCATAAATGACCGGTGTTTGTAACAAGACACCATTTTCCGTGGTGATTTTCCTTGGAATGGTAAGCATTCCGGCAAAACCGGTAAGCATTCCGGCAAAACCATGCTCCGCCGTCGGGTTGTTTCTTCCCCACATATCCAGCCAAGCAATCAAATATTTGCCGTCATTCAGCATTTGGGCGGCGTAGAAATCAAAGCCGTAATCCAATAAGGTCTTTTCTCCTTGGGAGATGAATTTCCAAGAAGAATCGAAATGCCCTACTTCATATTCACAAGCATGAACATTGAGGCAATGTTCGCTTTCGGAGGGGAAATTTTGTTCAGAATAAAGAAGGAGATTCAAATCCTTATCATAATCAACGCACTCAATCATCTCGCCTTCGCTATCATGAGTCAGAATATCATTGAGGAATTCCCAATTCTTAAGGTCTTTGGAGCGGAATAGCAGAATGCTGCCATGCCCTTCTTTTTTGCGGGAACAAGCCAAAAGATAAAACGTCCCATCTTTTTCAAAGACCTTTGGATCGCGGAAATCGGTAGTCTTATAGCCAGAGGGCAATTGCTCGCTGGAGATAATGACTCCGTGTTTTTCAAAATGGATTCCGTCTTTTGAGGAGGCAAGACATTGAATTTGCTGGTTATGTTCCTCATTTTCCGGAACCAGGATAAATCCCGTATAAACAAGGTACAGGGTGTCGTCTTTCACCAGGGCGCTGCCAGAAAAGCAACCATTTTTGTCGTAAGGATCACCTGGGGTCAAGGCGATTGGAAGGTATTCGAAATGGAGCAAATCCGAGCTGACAACATGGCCCCAATGCATCGGACCCCAAACATTCGAATAAGGATGGTGCTGGAAAAAGATGTGATATTTCCCTTGGAAGAAAGAGAATCCATTGGGGTCGTTGATCCATCCTTTTTCCCCAGTGATATGGAATATCGGTTTGAAATCGTTCATGTTAGAAAGTCTCCGCCAAAGTGGCCGAGGAAGAGATTTCCTCGACATTTTCATAATAGGTTCGGAAGTCGTCTAAGAAGAGCAATCCCCAATCGTTTGAGGCGTTATCGACAAGGCGAATCTTGATCTTTCTTCCCAAATAAGCGGAAAGATCTACCTTATATTCCGCCATGTTCGCGGCATACACGCCATCGAGAGAAAGATCTCTTGGGGCGCCCATATAATAATAGGATTTATTGATTTCTTTGAATTTCTGATTATAAGTTTTGGCCAAAACTTCATCGGTGTCAGCATCCAAGAATTCAACATGGCAAAGGTCTTTGTTTTTGCCACCGCCAAGACGATAAGTGACATATCCACTGCCGCCAAGTTCAAAGGCAGAGGAAGTCAAAGTTCCGACATTATCCTCACCGCCATTCCAGCCAGAAAGGAAATAAGATCCGGCTTTGTTGAACAAATAACATTCATTCCACCAGGTATAGTTGGAGCAAATGCCGAGAATCGGGTGGGTTTCATCGGAGAAAGTCCATCCAGTCAGGTCGCCCGTCTCAAAGGTTCCGTTAGGAACTTGATAAGCAGAAGATTCTTCCTCATAAGCCAAAGTGTTCGGGTTGAGGATCGCTTTATCGTCAATCGCATCGAAATTCTCGTAATAAGTGATGAAACTGTCAACGCAGATCAATCCCCAATCAGAGGTGGCTTGGTCAACGATTTGGATTTTCACTTCTTTGCCAAGCAACGAAGTCAAATCGGCTTTATAGAAGATCATGTCCATCAAATGGGAACCATGCCCAATCAAATCAGTGCCCAAATCATTGAACATGAAATTGCTGAAACGCAAGAGTTCCTCATCGCTATTCGCATCGAGGATCGAGATATAGACCTTCAATGGGTCACGAGCCCCAGACATTCGGAATGTCATATAACCAACGCCGCCGACTTCGAAGGAGGAGGACGTTAAAGTGCCAACTTTTCCTTCATCGCTTTCGCCGTTGAAGAAATAGGTCCCTTTCTTATGGAATGGAAGGTTCGCATTATCCCACCAAACGGTCTTATCCGAAACGTAGCCAATTCGGTCTCCTTCGTTAGACCAGCTAGGCGTCCATCCCGTCAAATCACCGGTCTCAAAAGTCCCGTTTTGGACTTGATGGACACTTTCTGGCTCCGACTCATAGACGCTCGACAAATCAATTTTGTAATATTCTTTGTCTTCCCAATATGGGGTTTCGGTGTAATAAGTCTCGAAACTATCGAAAGTCATGCAGCCAAGATCGTCAGATGAATTATTGTTGTCAACGATCTCAAAATACATTTTTTCTCCGACGTATTCGGACAATTCAACATAATATTGGATCATGTTGAGCAAATGCATCTTCATCGGGACAAAAGGAAATTGCTCATTCCGATATTGGACATTGCTGACTCTGGCGACTTCGATGGATTCGCCATTTTTGATGATCATGAAACGGATATAAGTCTGATTTTGATTGGCACATCCCCCTAATTTGAAAGAGATGAAACCTTTGCCGCCGAGTTTGAAGACGGAGGAACGCATCACACCAGTACCCGCTGGATTGTAATGGCCATAATGGTAATTGCCATCACGGTTGTAGGTGATGTTTTCATTCCACCACGTGGATTCGTTGTTGACGCCTTCATGAGAGAAAGCGTCTCCTTCTACAATATCCCATCCTCCCAAGGAGCCAATTTCGAAATCAGGATTTTTGATGTGATATTCATCAATCGCTTCCACTTCCGTGACATAATCTTT
Organism: uncultured Erysipelotrichaceae bacterium; assembly: GCA_902794835.1. Classification (GTDB taxonomy): domain Bacteria; phylum Bacillota_I; class Bacilli_A; order RFN20; family CAG-826; genus UBA4951. The sequence continues at coordinate 5,231 of CADBIO010000048.1, read as the reverse complement.
GGTCTTCGTGTAGTAGGTTCCTTCTTCTTGTGGATCGCCTGCCAAACCGACACGAATGTCATCCACGCTGAGATAGCCATAATAGACATCGGTGTCGTTATCGACGATTCTTAGGTAGCATTCTTGATTGGCATAAGAGGAAAGATCCAACGTGTATTCGCAGAAATTATCGGTGTGATAAACGCCATTCGCATATTTGCTGGGATCAACGAAATCTTCCGTATGCTCTAAGAAATATTCATTGGTCTGTCTGGCAATCATCTGATCGGTTTCGGCCAAATAGACTCCGAGGAAGCAAACTTCTTGCTGACTCTTATTCGCCGCATCCGTGCCTTTGGATTTCGTAATGGCACCGCCGGCAAGCTTGAAAGAAAGATACCCGTCTTCGGTCAAATAGAAATTGCTTGAGCGGATGGCCCCGACTCGGCCATGGGAATAAGAGAGGTCGAAGCCTTGTCCGGAAAGATACCAATTTCCAGTTTTGTTGACATCGATGAGATTATGTTTCGCATCGCCTTGGAAATAGAAATTCTCGCGGGAAGAAACCGAATCATCCGTATAGGCGTCCCCATACTCGATTTCCCAGCCGGAAAGGTCGGCGTTTTCAAATCCGCCATTCTGAACATAATGGGCGACTTTCGTCTCAGTCACCGTTTCCACGGTACAAGAAGAAAGGGGCATTGCCAAAGCCAAGCAAAGCAAAGCGTGCATTGTCTTTTTCATCTTAGATGGCCTCCTTGAGGGTTCCGACATTGCCATAATAGGCTGGCGTCACCTCATCTTGGAAACAGCCTTTCATTTGGGTGATTTTGAATTTGGTGAACCTGGCGTTTCCGTTGTTATCGAATAAGCTGATATAGTCAGAATCGGCATATTTTGGGTAAATCCGCGTGGTGATAGTCGCGATATCGTTGACGTAGATTTCCAATTGGGAACGGTCGACATAGATTGTGACGTTGAAATTTTTGTCCGTGTTTGGAATGTGCCACGTTTCGGATTTGTCGACGTAATCTAACAAAGTCGATTGCAGGCGGTCGACATAAATCCCATTATTGGAGAAACGGATGGCGCTGCGTTCGGTGCCAAGGACATTCGTTGTCGGATTATAACGGACATAGACACCGCTGTCATAATTTTCCGAAGATGGAGCCAAAGAGAAGGTGGCGTCAATCTTATACATGTCGCTGCGAACTTCGCTGATGGCCGCTGATAATTCGGAAACGTCAGCCCCGGTGCCGGTATATTCATATAAAGTCTCGCCATAGAGGGTAGATACGGCGCTCACTGGGCGACGGATGACATCTCTTAGGTTATCGGCAAGATAGATTTCCACCGGGAAAGCAAGGTTATGGGCCCAGCCGGCGATCTTGTTTTGATCTGTTCCCGCGGATTTTCCTTGGGCCAAAGAGATAATGACGCTATGGCCATTTTCATAATTGGTGATTCCGCTCGCTCTTTCTTCATCCGTCAGATAACAGAAACCCGTTTGGCCCGTGTAAATGCCTTTTCCGTGGTCAAATAATCTTGGTTTTGGGTCATCGGCGATGAAACGGCACGTGTCTTTGTTAAAGGTGCCAATCCAATAATAGGTGTCGACAATATATCCATCGACCGTATATTGCGGCGAATCCATGAAAATGTATTTGGTGACCGACCCATCTTCGGTGGAAATCGGCAACATAATGCAACATTCCCAATGTTTTCCTTGTTCCGGGTAAAGGTTATAGTCACATTCGAAAGTGAATCCTTTGTATTCCCAATTCCGCATATCGGTGGAACGGAACATGTTGGTTGAGCCCCCGTGGCTATTGTCCCAATCGTCAGCCACCGAGGTTGAGACCATCATGTAATAATATGGCGCATCATACCAAATGAAAGGATCGCGGAATTCTTCGATTTTCCCTTGGGAATGGTCGCTAGGCTGGACCAAGGTATTGACATCCTCTACCGTCCAATCCGTGAGATAAGGATCATCCGGATTGACTGGATGAGCATAGCAAACACTCTGATGGGAGAATCGCGAAGATTCGCTATAGCCGCCATAAGTCGTGCCGGCGGTGATCGTCAGCCACGGCACACCGTCAGGGCCGATGACGGAACCACCCGTCCAAGCTCCTTCTGGGCAGGCGTCATATTGAGGGGCCACCGCATCTTTGACATAAATCCAATGAATCATGTCTTTGGAACAAATGTGGGCCCATCGAATCTGAGACCAATATGGTCCGATTGGGTTGTGTTGATAGAAAACGTGGAACATCCCTTTGTAATAGATTGGGGCGTGTGGCTCATTCATCCAAACTGCCGGCGGGATGCCATGGTATTGAGGACGATAACGATCCCCAGCATAGACGCTGGTATCTAATCGGACTTCCGAGAAAGGAAGTTCTGGCGCTTTTCCATCGACGGCATAACGTTGGAAAAGAGATTTGAGGTCTCTTGGAGTCATCGAATCGTGGTAGATTTCCGCTTCATCGATTAATCCGGCCGGCATTTGGCGAGGAATCCCGAATTCATAAATCGGCGCGCAATAATAACCGTAGTAAAGAGGTTCGTCATAAGAAGGGATGATTTCCGTGTTGGCCAGATCTGGGATGATGGCTTCATAGGCAACTTTCCCATTGAACGTAAGGCAAATATAGCCCGTCTCCCCATCAAAGGTCGCCGCAATATGGCTCCATTGATACAACGGTAAGGAATTGATCGGGTCATAATAACCAACCATCACGTTTTCCCCAGTATCGTTGTTATGGAGATTCATTTGAAGCCCCCATAAGCCAAGTCTTCCATAGCCAAAGAGGAAGCCCTCATTGTTTTCGATATTGCCCCAATTAAAAAGGGATGTCATTCTTGGATGACCGCCGATATAACGGTCTAAATTTTCGAATCCTCGCGGGGCAACCCAAGCAGAAAAAGTGATTTTATTGGTTGGGGCTTCATAGTCGTTGATTTTGATTTTGGTTGAGAATCCATCCATATAAAGAGATTTCCCAGAAACGCCTTGTTTCAGCAAAGGATCGTTTGGCTCTTTGAAAAGGATGTCACGATTCTCTTCGGCAAAGACATAATCAATTCGATAATCGGAATGACTGGCGTTTTCTTTCGTGTAGGAACCATTCGTGGAATCGAAAGAGAAAGAAATCGATGGATCTTTGGAGAAAGAATAGGAATCCCCTTCTTGCGAAGAAGAGATTGGGGTTTCTTTGGCGCAAGAAGACAAGACCAAGAGGGAGGTGGTGAGAAGGGAGAAAAGGAGGAATTTGTTTTTCATAATGGTTACCTACATTTTTAATCCGGCGGTGCCGAAGCCTTTGACGATATATTTTTGGGCGAGGCCATAAAGGATGAAGATGGGGACGGAGGTGACAACGAGAGAAGCCATGATTTCACCCGTCGTGATATTTTGAATCGACTGGATCGAAGTAAGAGCGGCTTGGATAGGCAACAATGGCCAACTTTCGTCTCCTGTGTTGGGCAACACCATAGAAGGCCAAATATAGTCATTCCAAACCCCGATAAAGGTGAAGACCGCGGTTGTGGCGACAATCGGTTTGGAAGTCGGGAGAATCAAATCGAAGAAGATCCGGATTCTGCTGGCCCCATCGATATGCATCGCTTCCTCATATTCTTTGGGAATCGAACTGAAGAATTGGGTGAATAGGAAGATATTGAAGACAGAGATCGCGCTTGGCAAGATAACAGCCAGAATCGAGAAATTGCCTTTCAGTCCAAGGATTTGTTTGACGATCGAATAAAGAGGGATGATCGAAGTCTCGACCGGGACCACGATCAGGAAGAGAATGATGAAATTGAAGAACCCCTTCCCCGGGAATTCAAATTTCGCCAACACGTATCCCGCCAAACCATTGATGACAACATTCAAGACGATGACAATTGCCGCATAAAGCAAACTATTGAGAGCGTATTTCCAAACATCATATTGGCCGAAAATCACCTGATAGTTGTCGAAGAAATGAGCGATGTTCCCAAAATCAGGAATGAACATCATGACATTTCCTGCCGAAAAGGCGATGGATTCTTCGGATTTGGTTGAGGCTGCGAACATATAAAGCAACGGCAAGACAAAAAGCAAAGACAGGGCGGCCCCAATCACGTAATAGATCACGGAGGCGATCGTTTTCTTGGCGGATTTTTTCGCCGGAATATAGTTCGGTTCTTGCATGAGGCAAGATTTCACGGATGGTTTCATCTTTTCTTCTCCCCCAGCAGTTTCCGCTGAATTAACGTGATAGAGCCAATCAAAATCGTCAAAATTAAGGCCACCGCGCAGGAATAGCCAACATGGCGATAAGTGAAGCCTTGTTGATACATGTAATAGCTGAGGGTCATGGAACGGTCCTGATAACCGGTGAGCAACATCGGCTGAATCATGACACGGCATGCCCCAATGAAGACGGTGATGACGATGTAAAGGAACGTCGGCTTAAGTCCAGGCAAAGTGATGGTGAAAAAGCGACGGAATGCATTGGCCCCATCGATAGAGGCTGCTTCATAAAGACTTTTGTTGATGTTGCCTAAGGCAGAGAGGAAGATCAGCATTTGATAGCCACATCCTTGCCAAGCCGAGATGAAAACCATCCAAAGGATAACGGTGTCTTTGTCGCCCAAGAAATCTTGAGTCGGAATTCCAAATTGGCCGAGAATCGAATTCATAATCCCATTCGGATTTGGAGAAAGAATCGTCAGCCAAAGATAAGAAGTGACGCTCAAAGAAATCGCGACAGGAGCAAAGAAACAGACTTTGAAGATGGTCGTTCCAGGACGTTTGTTGTTGCAAAAGAGAGCCAGCAACAAAGCAAGGCCAATCTGAAGCGGCACGACAAGAACGACGAATAACAACGTATTTCGGAAGGAATTATAGATTTCTCCATGGTTGGCGAATTCCTGGAAGAGGGTCGCAAAATTCTCAAAGCCCACAAAATTGATTTGTTTCGGTTTTAGCAAATCAAAATCCGTAAAGGCGTAGCCCAAGGAGAAGAAAATCGGCAACACGACGAAGAAGAAACCCAACAACACCGCGGGGATAAGCAAAACATAAGCCATCGTGACTTCGCCCGAATGGTAGAGCTTTTCTTTCTTCTTTCGAGTCAAGACATCGTAAAGGATGTAGCACGAAAGAAGAACGATCATTGCCCCAAGGATGGATAAGGTTGCTATCGTCATGTTCGCTCCTATTTGAGTTTGTTGAGGTCGCTTTGAAGAACTGCGGCCTT
>CADBIO010000047.1 GCA_902794835.1 uncultured Erysipelotrichaceae bacterium | reverse complement strand
GGTGGCAAGGTGACAGAAAAACAAATCGAATATGCCAAAGAAATGGTGTTGGATCACCATGGCTAAAACAAAATCGAGGAAGACCCTCGATTTTTTATTTCAACAATTCCACCAATTCGTCATAACTTAGAGAACCAAATCGCTTTTCTTTGGGCTCGTTTCCTTCAAATCGAATCAAGGCAGGCAGACTCATCGCCTCATAACGGGCTGCCAACTTCAGCCCATCTCTTTTCTCGATGTTGATTTTGATGATATGAGCTTCAGGATGCTCCTCTTCTAATTTGCCAAGCAAAGAATCAACTCCTTTGCATTGGCCGCACCAAGAGGCAAAGAAACCCGCGATCGTCGTGGGCTGATGAAGTTCTTCTTCAAATTCTTTGAATGTGTTGATCTCTTTTATCATTTTGTCTCGTGCTTGAAAAGTTCGCCGATAAAGAGGTAGTGGGGATCCTTATCGGGATAGAAACGCTTCATGACCTCTTCTGGAATTGCTTTCTCGTCTAATTTCTGGACATAGATCTTTTGGCAATAGAAGGTTTCCTCGGCTTCTTCAAAGGTGATGCCTTCCGGGGTGAAACGCGGAGTGATTCCGCTAGCTTTGGCTTTATCTAAATCCCGTCCTGATTGACCTCCCATCACAGAATGGATTTTTCTTTTGAGTTCTTTAGGGAAGAAGGATACCGTGAATCGATTTTCCTTGGTTAAGAATTTCATCGTATAACGGCTTGGCTTGATGTAGATGGTGATCACTGGCTTGCCCCAAAGAGTGCCCATCCCGCCCCAAGAGATCGTCATGGAGTTGAATTTTTCTTTTGTCCCTGCGGTTACCAAACCCCAATCTTGGTCGAAACGAGTAAACGGGTTGACTTGATAATCCATCGTTAAATCCTCCCTCCGTTGTGATTATAATCGCTTTCCTTCCTTTGAGTCAGAAAACGCACCAAATTCATAAGATCAATGGAATCTTCAGCAGAAGAAAAAATGATCTAGAAACAATAGAGAAATTGCGGTGTAGAAATACTATAATCCCAAGTGACAATGAATTCGAAATGAATTAGAGGGATATCAGCTAAGGAGAAAAGAATGAAGGAAGGGCTAAAGGACTATATCGCAAGGAAGCCGAACCGGGAAGAGTTTCATTCTTATCTTTTCCAATTGATCGATGAACGGGGTCTTTCTGATCCTGAGGTTTATAAAAAAGCAGGAATCGATCGCAAAACGTGGTCCAAAATCATTTCTAATCAAGCCCAAAGGCCGACGAAACGGATGACGTGCCGTTTAGTCATCGCGCTTAATCTGGATTACCACGAATGCAAACACCTGATTAAGGCAGCGGGATACATTCTGAATCGTGATCCCTTTGATATCGTCATCCGTTATTGCGTAGAAAATAAAATCTATGACCCTCTCAAAGTCGACCAACTTCTGGTTGAGCAAGGACTAAAACCTCTCTTTTCTGAATGATCGATATGGCGATGTCGAATCCGATTCGACATATCGCCTTCTCTTTTTTCCTATATTTAATGCCGGAGGGAGAGAAAAATGATCACCGTATTAAATATGTATGACGAAAAACAGGAAGACGGAAGCTCGTTTCGTTTGACTGCCTCATTGGATTCCGATGGTTCTTTGGTATTGGAAGGTCAAGACTTCACTCAAGTAGCCAAAGAAATATTCGGAGACAGAGAAGTGGAATACTATTACGTATTTTCGCCAAATGAAGCCAAAAAATTGTTTTCGATTTTGGAAGGAGAAGAACCTTTGCTCGCCTTAAAAGAAACTTTCTTCCAAAATGGCATTGACAACAATCCCTTGCTGACTTTTTGTGACAATCATGGGATTGAGTATCGAAAAATAGTCATTTAGGGGGAATAAGATGATTTATACAGAACGAACGAAAAAAGCGATGTTCCTTTGTTTAGAGGCCCATCAAGGACAAGTCGACAAAGGAGGCTATCCTTATGCCTTTCACCCGATTCATTTGGCTGAGCAGATGCAAGAAGAATCCACCTGTCTTGTCGCTTTGCTTCACGATATTGTTGAAGATTGCGAAGACTATTCTATAGAAGGGGTGGCGAAAGAAGTGGGCCTCAATGAAGCAGAAACAAAGGCGTTACATCTCCTTACTCACGACAACACAATGAGCTATGAAGAATATATTCGTCTTATTGCAGACGATGATATTGCAAGAAAAGTTAAGATCGAAGATCTGCGTCACAATCTCGACGTTACTAGGATCAAGCAAAAACACCCTAAATATGAAGCCTACAAAAAGGCCTATTCCCTTCTTTTGGCAAAAGAATTAAACCTCAAAGAAGATAACAAGAGATGAGTCCCTCGTTCGGGGAAAAAGAATCATGGCTCCTTTCGACACGAGAGACTCTCCTTGAAAAGCCACGGCAAAAGAAAAACCGCATCTTCTGATGCGGCTCCTAATTCAATAAGAGACTATTCTCTCTTGCCTAGTTTGGAATCAAGATGAAGGACTTCGCCATGTTCTTTGGCGAGGTCGTATTCGCCAAGAAGGGCTCTGGCGTTGGCTTCTTCTTCGACCTGTTCTTTGACGTACCAATCCAAGAATCTTTCCGTGCCATAGTCACGTTCTTCTTTGGCTTGTGCCACAATGCCATAAATTAAGGCGGTGACATGCTCTTCGTGAGTCAATTGAATCTCAAGAGGCTCTCTTAAATCGCGATATTCTTCATTCGAAGGTGCCTTGATATCGGAAAGCAAGACTTTCTTGCCTTGTTCTTCAAGATAATCGATGAATTTTTCGGCGTGTTCAACCTCTTCTTTGGCTTGGGCTTTAAACCATTTGGCGAAACCGACATATCCAGCGAAGGCATAATATTCGGCGATGCCTTGATAAAGATAGGCGCTGGCGAGCTCAGCGTTGATTTGCTCATTGATGAGCGCAGTGATTTTTTCAGAGATTTGCATAAATCAGTGACATGCTTTCGACCCCGCGTTGCATTTTCTCCTTGTGGTGCGGAGTCATAGCCGTTTTTGAATTCTCGGCGAATTAACTATAGCACGAATGTAGAAAATATGTTTCTTTCACGCTCTCAGATGCTAAAATAAACCCCGTTAAGGAGAGTAGCGTTAAGCTTAGGCTTCGTCAACACGCCGTTTTACGGCCGGAGCTAAGCGGCACATTGCCTCGCAAGACCTTACCGAAGGAATTCGATAAGGAGGAAAAACATGCTTGAAAACAAAAGCGCAAAAGAAGTTTTGGCTTCTTTTTCTGTTGATCCAGAACGTGGTTTGTCAGCAGAAGAGGTAAAAACGAAACAAGCCAAGGAAGGGCCCAATAAACTACAAGAGAAAAAATCTGACCCCTGGTACAAGATTTTCTGGGGCAATATCGCTGATCCAATGACTTTAATTTTAGCCATCGCCGCGATGATTTCTTTGGTCTTGGCCATCTTGAATTGGGAGAAAGAAGGCGCTGAAGGATTAGCCGATGTTTTTATCATCTTTGGCGTCGTCTTGATTAATGCGATTATCGGCACCGTACAGGAAATGAAGGCTGAAAAGGCTTTGGAAGCCTTAAAGAAAATGTCCGCCCCGACGGCAACGGTCAGAAGGGAGGGGAAAACCATCGAAATCCCAGCCGAAGAATTGGTGACCGGAGATATTGTTATTTTAGAAGAAGGACGCACGGTCCCTGCGGATTTGCGTTTAATTAAATCATTTTCTCTAAAAGCAGACGAAGCTTCCTTGACTGGCGAATCCGTTCCCGCCGAAAAGGACCCCGAAATCGTTTTGTCCGACGAAAGCGGAGTTGGCGATCGCATCAACGAAGTTTTCATGTCCACCCCGATTGTCTATGGCCGCGGAGAAGGTGTGGTTGTGGCTACCGGAATGAACACGGAGATCGGGAAGATTGCTTCCATGCTTTCTGGCGAAGGGGAAGAACAGACCCCGCTTCAGAAGAAATTGGCAGGCCTTTCGAAATTTTTAGGTATTTTAACGGTCGTGATTGTCGTTTTGATGCTTGGCGTCAAGATCCTTTGGGCTTTAATCAACAATAATTTAGCTACCGAATGGAGCAATGCTTTGCTTGATTCGGTGGCCTTAGCTGTCGCCGCAATCCCAGAAGGTTTAACCGCTGTCGTTACCATCGTTTTGGCCATGGGGATGACCAAGATGGTCAAAGTCAATACCATCGTTAGACGTTTGGCTTCCGTGGAAACACTAGGCGCCGTCTCCGTGATTTGCTCCGATAAAACGGGTACCCTGACGCAAAACAAGATGACGGTGGTTCGCGCCTATCAAGATGAGACTCTCTTTTTGAAAGAAGAATTTAACGCCGAAAAGCTAGGTTTGCTGGCCAAAGGCATGTCTCTTTGCTCCGATGCCAAAGTAGATGGGGGCACCTATGGCGATCCTACCGAAGTTGCTTTAGTCGAGTTTGCCAATGGTTTTGGCATGCATAAAGCCGATTTGGAAAAAGAGACGCCAAGGATTAATGAATTCCCCTTTGATTCCGTGCGCAAAATGATGTCCACTCAGCACCAGGATGGCGATAAAAAGATCGTCTATACCAAAGGCGCGATGGATCAGATCTTGAAGAACGCCACGCAAATCTTAATTCAAGGAAAGGCGCGTCCGATTACCGAGCAAGACAAAGAAAACATCGAAAAGGCCGCTTCCTCCATGTCGGGAGATGCCCTCCGTGTTTTGGCTTTAGCCATTTCCTTCCAAGAGGAAATCGAAGAGAAAAATCTCATTTTCGTCGGCTTGGTTGGCATGGTTGACCCGCCAAGAGAGGCGGCTAAGCCGGCAGTTGCCACCTTAAAGAAGGCTGGCATTACCACGATTATGATTACGGGTGATCATAAAGACACCGCTTTTGCCATTGCCAAAGAACTCGGAATCGCGGAGGATATTTCTCAAACAATGTCTGGTGATCAAATTGACGCCTGCAGTCCTGAAGAGTTACAAGAGAAAGTCAAAACGGTTCGTGTTTTTGCTCGTGTTTCTCCAGAAAACAAAGTTTCCATCGTCAAAGCCATCAAAGCCAATGGGGCAATTGCCGCGATGACGGGAGATGGCGTAAATGACGCTCCATCGTTAAAAGCAGCCGATATTGGCATTGCCATGGGCATCACCGGAACCGATGTCGCCAAAGGAGCGGCAGACATGGTTCTTACGGACGATAATTTTGCTTCCATCGAAAAAGCGGTGGAAGAAGGGCGTGGCATTTATGCCAACATCAAGAAAACGATTCTCTTCTTGCTTTCTTCGAATATCGGCGAAGTCGTGGCGATGTTCTTGGCTGCCTGCTTGGGCCTTCCTAGCCCTCTTATCGCCATTCACTTGCTTTGGGTTAATTTGATTACAGACTCCCTTCCTGCCGTCGCCCTAGGCGCCGATAAAAAACCAGACGATATCATGAATGACAAGCCGCGCGACGCAAAAGAATCCCTTTTCTCCCACGGGGGATATGCCATTACTTTCGGCTATGGTGTTTGGGTTGGCTTGATTACCTTGGTTGCCTTTCTTTCTGAAGCTTGGATGCAAATCGGCTTCACTTTGGATTTTGCAACCCTCCGTTCTTTCTTTGAAAGCGCGGACCCTTCGGTTCTTGCCGAAGCTCAAGCCATGGCTTTCTGCGTCTTGGCGATGTCTGAGCTCTTCCATATGTTAGGAATGACCAATATTCGCAAGAGTTTTATCCATATTTTCAGAGATCGCAATCTGCTGCTTTGGATTTCTTTCCTTCTTGGCTTGGCGTTGCAATTCTTCGTCATCTTCACCCCAGGAGTCAATGACGTTTTCCGCGTGGTTCCGTTGGTAGGATGGGATTTCTTGTGGGTGTTTGGGTTAGGAATCAGCCCGTTGGTGATTCACGAAATCATCGCCCTCATTCTCTTTGTGAAGAGAAAATTCGGCGAAAAGAACGCCTAATTAAAATCAGGGTCCTCATTTAAGGGAAGGACCCTTTTTGTTATTTTCTTAATTTCCCTTTTACCGAATGGATGCGAATGGATCCGCCTTGCGATTTGACCAGACCCTTTGCGTAATCGATGGCTTCTTTTTGGGTTTTGAAAATCTTGATTGCTTTCTTTCCGTTAGCTAAACGGACTTGCCACCCATTGCCAGAGCTTGCTTTGGAAATGTGATAAGTTCTCGCTCCGCCATTATAACGGGCGACATTAGGATTGGGAGAAGATTCTTTTTTGTCAGATTTTTCTTCCTCCTCATTCTTTTCTTCTCGTTCTTCGTCCCCGCTCTCTTCATTTTCTGCGATCTCTTCTTCTTCGCCCGACTCCGACGTTTCATCAAAAACTTCTGATTTGTCAGAAGAAGTTTCTTCTTGGGAACGGTAACGATCGTCTTTTTCCGCCTCAACAAGATTTGGAGAATCATGGAAAACATGTTGGAAAACAACATTAAAGAGATAGACGAGCAACGTGATAAGATATGCCGCGACCACGCCGGTGATAATCACCAGCCAAACGGGATTTTTGCCTCCGTTGGTAAAACCATACCAATCATAGAGATAATCTGGATTATCTCCCCCCGAATCAACCCAATGGAAATAATAATTGAAGGTATAGAAGATCTCATAAAGAATGACACTGACGATACCCCAGGGAGTGTGACGGAATTTCAGTTTTGGGGAAATTTCGCAAAGGCAGAAACCCAACAGTCCGACAAGAGGGGTGATTAAATGATTGAATAGATTGGTTTCGCTGAATAATGAAAGCCAGCTGTGGCCTTCTTTAATGGCAAGAGGGATGAAGACAACGACGACGGTTAAAAAAGTGATTGTCGTTGCAACGACGGCGGCGAATTTCAAAACGATGGCCCAAAGAGGCGTTTTAATTTCGCCTTTTTTAGCGTTTTGGACACTAAAGATCAACATCGGGATGGCAGAGACGCCTAGCAACAAATTGGAGAGGACCGTGTAGTATTTTAAAGAAGTAATCCCTTTAGAAAGCAATTCTCCTTCCGCTTTCTGGAAAAAGCTCCAAACAAACGCTCCACAGACAAAGAGAATAATCAAAGCGTTAGAAACCAGAGAAATAAGATTCAGTACTTTGCTTCTTTTTGACATAGGAACACCTCCAACTTAAAGAAATCATATAAAGAAATAGGAAAAATTTCAAAAAGCCACCCTTTTATTCCAAATAGATCCCTGTTGACAACTCTCATCCCTAATAAAAGGAAGCCTCTCCGTGAGGGAGGGGCTTCTCTTTATGCTAAATGAGTTAATTTTGTACTCATGTAGGATGGAACGACAGAGCTTTCCACGCCGGTATCATAAGGGGAAGCGTCGCTTAGGGCTTTAAAGTTGTCATAATTCAGGATGTCTCTCGTATCCTGGCAATAAGAGAGGTACGTGTTTTGCAACTCACTCCTATCGTAAGCGATGCTGCTGCCACTCTTACTCGTTTTCAAGAAAGTCGCATAGAAGATGGAAGCCTCCTCGCCACCGTCGATCGTATAGGCATCAAATGGGGCGACTTTTGATAAGTTTCTTCCTTCATCGTTCCCTAAGCACCAGTCAAAGTCATAAGGGATATAAATGGCCTTTCCGCTGGAAGGGACGAAATAAAGATAGTAGTTGTTGTAGTTGTATCTTTGATCATCGAAATTCCCTAACGCCCAACTAACAGCGGAAAACTTCAAAAACGAATCCACGTCTAAGACGTTTTCCAAAAAGGAAAGTGGAGCGGAGCAATAGGTGACGTTATAGACGGCGTTGAGATAGGCCGCCATCTGAGAGAAATCGCTATCTTCCCCCAAACTATCGTTCGTTTTCAATTGGTAGACCGGAGCATAAGAATGAAAATTATCTTCCACGCCGATTTTTCCTTTGGCAACCCGCGTTCCGATGGTATAGCCATTGCTGTCTTTTTCTTTGCTGACGGCTCCGCTGCGGGAAAGGTCTGCTTTGCCCATGGCGTTATATACGCATTTATAAAGGTCGCCTTTGGCGTCCGCTTTGCTGAAGCGTTTCTTTAAAAAACTTTTGTCGATCGACTCAATAAGCTCGTAAGTGGAAGTAAGACTTTCGCTATGGCCTTCGATTTGCATTTCGACGGAGCCAAGATTCGCATAAGGGGCGAGGAGGCCTTTGCTGCGGAAGGAATCATAAGCATAGACTTCACTTAATTCGCAGACGTCATTATTTCTAGGAACGACTTTGAGATCAAGTTTATTCATCCCGAAAAGCTCGCGGTCTTTTCTTGCTGTTCTTTCGGCGTCATTTGCCCACGTTTTCTTAAAAGAAAGAAGGGGCGTCTCATCATAAATCGCATCATCGAAAGTTTCGTTGAACTTCAATTTATAGTGACGTGCCGTCTCTAATTTCCCATCACCGCCAAGAATCG
>CADBIO010000046.1:954-9385 GCA_902794835.1 uncultured Erysipelotrichaceae bacterium | reverse complement strand
TATAATAGGAGAGTCCTTCCGACTGCATCTGTAGTTCAGTGGTAGAACCTTAGCTTCCCAAGCTAATGATACGGGTTCGATTCCCGCCAGGTGCTCCATCTCGGCATATGGCAAAAACGCCCATCCACAATGGGCGTTTTGCTTTTTTACGTAAATTAGAGTGTCTTGGAATAAGAATGTGGATTTAAAACTTATAATAAGACTGTGGAATGTATTAGCCATTATAAATCTCCCTTAGGAGACATGACCCTTTCTAGCGACGGAAAGACTTTAACAGGGCTTTGGTTCGATTTTCAGAAATATGATCGGGCTACGCTTGAGAGAAACTATCACGAAGAGGAATTGGCGGTTTTCGATGAAACCAAAGAATGGCTAAGACAATATTTCAGAGGAGAAAATCCATCCTTTTTTCCAAAGCTTAAGCCAAAGGTCACGGGATTTAGAAAAGAAGTGCTAGAAGCCTTGTTGGAAATCCCTTATGGAAAAACGAAGACTTATGGTGAGATCGCAAAGCAAATCGCAAGAAAAAGAGGCGTAGAATCCATCTCCCCTCAAGCCGTTGGAAACGCGATTGCCCACAATCCGATTTTATTGTTGATTCCCTGTCACCGAGTGATTGGAAAAGATGGCTCTTTGACTGGATATGCGGGGGGCGTGGAGCGGAAAATGGCTCTTTTGGAGTTAGAAAGCGGTCTTAAAAATTAGGGGAAGATCCTTTGTTTGATGGGTGCTTTTCCCAAAAAATATAGTTTTGGTATCTTTGAAAAAGGCCTTTAAATCTTTGGATTTCTTTTGAGCTGAATTAACGTTTTTGTGAGCTCGAGAGCTTCGGAAGCCACCTTATCCATATCGAAATATCGATATTGCCCAAGGCGGCCACCGAAATGGACGTGGCCTAAATTTTCGGCTTCCTTTTTAGAGAAATAATCGGTATTTAACCTAACATTGACCCCTTCAAGCATTTTCTCGATCATCGGGGTGTATCCTCCCATCGGTATCCCTTGATAAATATCGTTGAAGTAGTTGTTATCATACGTGAACCGAACAGGAATCCTTTTGATGATGAAAGAAGGGAGTTCGTTGCAAGGCCGCCCTTCATTCTTTCATTCAATTGTTCTGCCGAGATAATAAAAAGGTCTCAACCGCGCAAGTTGAGACCTTTTGTTTGCTTATTGCTTGCCGTTTATTTTCTTTTCGACGAATGGCTCTAGGCCAATTGCATCGGTAATCGGGAGGGAAAATATAATACCCGCCCCTTGTGTTTCTAGACCAGCATCGTCATAAATCTGTTTCATGACCTTGTCTTTGATCTCATTTTCAACGACCATATAGACCAGTTCTTTCTCTGGCTGAATGACAATACCATAGAAGGCAGCCGTCTCAGGATTGCCAGTGCCTCTGGCAACGGAAATAGTGCCACCCCGTGCCCCGGCTTTCCTAGCCGCGGTCATCACTAAATCGGTGTTGCCGCTGTTGACGATAGCGATCAACAAGCTTCTTTTGACATCATTTTTTTCTTCCATGAGAATGTTCCTCCCTGATGGTTCTGTCTTGGTCGGCCAAGAAACGGTAAATGGAAATTCCAGAGACCGAGTCGATCGGGCAAGCAAAGGCGATTCCTTTGGCTGCTTTCGAGATATTGAACCGTTGCTGAACGGTTTCTTTCAGTTTATTTATGTCCTCACTTCGGACAACACTGATGATAATGTCTTTCTTCGTGGACTCACTTCCTAAGAGAGCGATGATTTCCTGCGGCGGATTCGAATAGCCATATTGCACCAAAGAAAGGGAGACACCCATTTTGGCGAAGGCATCGACGAAGAATTTCGATTGGTCACGATTGACGATGATAAAGAAAAGAGAGAGGGCGTGCAGTGATTCTCGTGTCTCATACGGCTGCCGATTTTCTTCTTCTTGGCTCACTGTTTTCTTTTTCCGCTTGAACACTTTGAACATGGTCAGTTGGCTCCTTCGTCATAAGTAGGCAAATGGATGATTTGACTATCGTCAGGCTCAATGGCTTTGCGATAGGCTCTGAGGTAGGCGACCTTGGTTTTCAAGACAGCTGCGATACCAACGCATTCCATGGCGATGATTGGCATGATGGACATAATCCCCACAACCCCAAAGCCGTTGGACATAATGGCTTCGCCTAAACTAGCATGAGTGCCGTAATCGGATGCATATAAAACCGAGGTAAAGCCAAGAAACATCGGCAAGAAGAAACAACTGGCCATCGTTCCTGTGGCAACGCCTGCCGCATCAATGGCGATGCCAACGTAAATATTCGGGGTAATCAAAGCCAATCCGATGGCAATGATGAACAAAGGAATCACGAAATAAAGCAAAGAGATATCGAAATAGACACGGACGACATTCAAGCCGATCGATAAAGAAGTGGCGAAACATAAAACGACGATGATGGAGATCTTCGAGATGGTTCCGCGGGAGACTTCATTGACTTGCTCTGCCAAAACGGCAACCGCCGGTTCAGCCAACATCGAAATAAAGCCCGTGGCAAAGGCGACCAAGAAGAAGACCCATAGTAAGTCCGTGTGGCTGGCAAACCATTTGCCAAATTGCATACTGACAGGCATGAATCCGCTTTCCGCGCCCAAGAAGAAGAGAATCAAACCAATAAAAGTATAAGCGAAACCGATCCAAATCTTCCCCAGTTCCTTGCCTTTGATCTTGGCATAGAAGTTAAAGCAAATGAAGAAGACGACAATCGGGCCCATGGAAATGGCGACATCTTTCAAAGAACCAAGCAAATTATGAAGGAACAGCGCCCACATCTCCGGATAAGTGGAGATGACTCGCATGATTTCATCGGTGCCATCCGTGACATTAAATTTCTCGGCAATCGTGGTTTGGATATCGGTGACTCCGCTATTTCTTAAAATCAAAGCGAAAATCATGCAGGAAAGAACGGTTCCCATGGAGCAAAGACCAGAGAAACCGAAAGAATCATCCTCTGCGCTATCTCCACCCAAAGCCCGCGAGACACGGACGCCCAAAGCAATGATGAAAGGAACGGTGACAACACCTGTCGTCATGCCCCCGCAATCAAAGCAAATCGAGAAAAAAGATTTATCGGCCAAACAGCCAAGGGTAAAAATCAAGCCATAGCCGATCGCCAACCAATATTTGATGAATTTCCCAGAGACGATTCTTAAAATCCCGATGATTAAGAAAACGCCAACGCCGATTGCCGCGATGACAATCAAAGTCCAGTTCGGCCCGCTGGGAGAGATTCTGCTGGCCAACACCGAAAGATCAGGCTCTGCTAAGGTAGCGAGAAGACCCATTAAGAAAGCCACGATAAAAAGCGCGATCAAACTTTTTCTTTTGGTCAGTGTGGTGCCCACGATTTCCCCGATTTTGGCGATACTTTTCTCTACGCCAATCGAAAATAATGCGGTCCCTAAAATCAAAGGCACGATAGAAATCAGCAAAGAAGTGATGACAGGCCCGAATTTAGAACCATCGCTTTCAACGGTCAAACCAGGGACTGCGAAATTGATAATTAAGATAACAACCATCATTGGCAAAATTGCCGTCACAGCTTCTTTAAGTTTTGCGAAGGAAGCCTTGTCAAACATCATAACGAAAAGATTATAACTTCTTTTCTCGATTTTGGATGCAGGAATATCTAAAATATTCCATTTTCTCTTTTAAAACTTTTTTATCCCCGATTCCCAAGCTTTTATCCCCGATTTTCCTTGTTAGGATAAAGAAAAATAAGTTCATTCGTCTTTTTAACTTTAAAAAAGGCTTTCAAGTTGTTATATTAAAAATCTAGGTAAGAAAAAATTAAGGAATTTTCTTGCACTTTGACGAAAGGGGGGGCGATTTATGAACAGCAATTACCCATTAGCGGCTTACGGGTTTGAAAATGCTGCCGGCATTGCCTCTTTCGTTGTTGGTTTAATCTTATTGCTTGTTTTAGATGCCGCTTTACTCCGTTTTGTTAAAAAAACGTGGTCCTGGATTATTATCGGAGGATTAGAAATCTTATTCACTATCGCCGCTGGATTTGGCCTTTGGTATGTGATGCTTGGCTGCATTGTCGCCTTGATCACTTATTTGGTGATTCTTGTGATTATCAACCAAACCGAAATCCGAACTTTTATCGAAAGCCCAGATCGAATTAAGAATTTCATGGAATCTCTCACCCACAAAAAGAAAGGCGTCGAGCCAGAGTATATCTTCGACCGTGAGAAGGTTTATCAAGAAGTCTATAAAGCCGTTGTCCATATGTCCCAAGTGAAGCGTGGGGCGCTAATCACCTTTGTGAAAAAGGACGACATTCTTGACGATGCAAAAATCGGCACGATCATCAAACAACGTGGAGTTGAATTGAATTCGCCAGTGAAAGCCGAACTTCTCGAAACCATCTTCTATGAAGGAACTCGTCTCCACGATGGGGCGGTTGTCATCAAAGGCGATAAAATCGCTAGAGCCGCCGTCTTCTTCCAGTCCACCAACCAAGCTTTGACGGGAAAATACGGCTCACGTCACCAAGCCGCCATCGGGATTTCTGAAAATTCGGATTCCGTGACCATCGTCGTTTCGGAAGAGACAGGGCGTATCGCCATCGCTTTCCAAGGTGAATTGATTTCCGTTAACCCAGACACTTTCATGCGTGTCTTTGAGGATTATATGGCTTTCGTCCCAGAGAGTTCGGAAGAAGAAGAGGAAACCAAATAAGAGCCCTATGGCTCTTTTCTTTTTGTGTCGTTTTCCGTTAAAATGATTGTTAAGTGAGCCGTAAGGAAAAAGTCTTGCGACCAAGGAGGTAATCTATGCCAACACCACACATCGAAGCCAAAGAAGGCGATTTCGCAAAAGTTGTTTTAATGCCAGGAGATCCAAAGCGTGCCGAATGGATCGCCAAAACATTCTTAAAGGATGCCAAATTAGTCAATTCCGTACGTGGCATCTTAGGCTATACGGGAAAAGCGCCAGACGGATCCCTCGTCTCTGTCATGGCTTCTGGGATGGGGATGCCTTCCATTGGCATTTATTCTCATGAGCTTTACGCCAACTACGGTGTCGAAGTCATTATCCGCATTGGCACCATTGGCGCTTATCAAGAAGGCATTGAATTAAAAGATATCCTTATCGGAGAAGGCGCTTGCACCAACAGCAATTGGATGGGCGAGCATCATCTTTATGGTGGCACTTATTCAGCCATCGCCGATTATGATTTGCTTTCCTCTGCCGTCGAATCTTCCAGAAAACGCGGGTATCGCACCCATGTGGGTAATATTCTTTCTTCTGACAAATTCTATGGCGTTGCTCCCGATATGTGGAAGAAGTGGGCCGATTTAGGCGTCTTAGGCGTTGAAATGGAAGCTTATGCCCTTTACGCCACGGCAGCAGAATTACATAAGAAAGCACTTGCTATCTGCACTGTTTCCGATTCGTTCCTCTTTAAGAAGGTTTTATCTTCCGAAGAGCGTCAAGAAGGACTTGATCATATGGTCCAAGTCGCCCTAGACACGGCTATGAAATATAACCAATGCCATACGAAGTAAAACTGACGATTTATATCATCGCAGCCATTTTAGTCTTTGGGGCGTTGTTTTTTTGGCTGCTTTTCCCTCCGATTCGGAGAAAGCTTTACCGCAATTCCTATAAACGACTTTATTACAACGATGTCAACCGCGTCGTGCGCAATAATGATTTTTACTTGATTAACGGCCTTTCTTTCGATGTGGGGGAATCGCAGACTTTGACCATCGACCATCTTGTTGGTGGGGATAAATATCTTTACGTCATCATTGATTACTATGTCGAAGGGACATTGAAAATCGATTCGAGGAAGCCAACCTCATTCCTTTATGTCAAAGGGGATACCAAATTGGAGATTGCCAACCCCATTCAGGTTGTGCGTCACTCCATGAATAAGCTTTCTAGCATATCAGGCATCGCCGACGATTTTCTCATCGGCATTGTTTTGATCAATAACGACTGCAATGCACTTCCTTTTGAAAATCCTGATTCTGCCGTTAATATAGTTAGACTGAAGGATGTCTCGCGTTTTATCGAGAATTGCGAAAAAGCGCCAGTCAAGCCCTTCCGAGCCAAACAACTTTGGCAAGCGATACAGGACCTTCATGCCATCAAAGAAAATGTTAAAGCAAGAAAAGAACAAAAATAGAGGCGGTTCCATCTCCCAAAACGCCTTCCGTTCCTACGGAAAAACATTAACCAAGATGTTCCCTTGGCTATTGAATTTTTTCTTTATCTCGATTGCCGTCTTGGCCATCGGCTTTCTCGCGTCTTATTCTTTCGTGCTCACCGTTCCTTTGGTGATCATCCCGTTTTTCTTCGCCCTTCAGATGGCCACGGCATACACCCACGTGAAAAATGACATGGATGGAAGAAGATTCTATGGTTATTACCGAACTTATTTCACTCCTATGGCCTTTGGCTCTTACCGAGTGATTCGTTCTTCTTTGATTAGCGTTTTAATCGCTCTGGTTGTCTCCATTCTTTTCGGCGTCTTCTATGTTTTGATCGGTGATGCAACGGGGATGGGAATTAGCAATGCCCTCAATCGTTTTGTGGAAGCCTATTATGATAATGACCTTAATAGCGCAACCGCGCTCCTTTCCGAAGAGCCGATTGCTTCTTTCATGCTCTGGCTAGCCGTAGTGGAAATTGGAGCTTTTCTC
This sequence comes from uncultured Erysipelotrichaceae bacterium, assembly GCA_902794835.1. Taxonomy (GTDB): domain Bacteria; phylum Bacillota_I; class Bacilli_A; order RFN20; family CAG-826; genus UBA4951. The sequence continues at coordinate 2,702 of CADBIO010000046.1, read as the reverse complement.
CTTTCCTTTGTTTTCCATATGATGCGTTATGGCATCGTCGTGGCATTCCATATCTCCATGCCTGGAGCCAATTCCCGGACCGTCAATGCCATTTATCGCGGGGCGCTCCGCTCTTCTCGGACGAAAGGGTATAACAAAGATTATTTTGCCGCCATGTGGCCTCTGTTTATCCTTGCTTTAACGGGATTTAGCCTAGGCGTGTATCTTTCTTATCTTATCGTCCGTATTGAGCCGATTGCCCAATTCCTAAATAGCAGCTCTTATTTCTCTGCCTCCAATCTTATTTGGACCGGCGGGGCTTTAGTCATGGTGCTGTTCTTGCTGCCATTGCTCCCTTATTACTTCAATGTCATCAATTTCCTTTTTGAGAAATATCAGGTCGCTTTCGCTCAATTCTCGGTGGATTACGCCACGAATGCGCTCAATCAATTAAAAATCGCCAAAGAATTGACCGAAGAAGAACAAAAGGAGATCGAGAAATCTTTAGAGGAAGCCAGAAAGCAAAAAGAGGAATTGGAAAAAAGGCAAGATGCCTTGGAAAACCCTGAGGACTCTGAAAAAGAAAAAGAAGACTCTCCTAAAAACCATCACGATCCTAGCGAATATGAATAAAGAAGCCCCACGAGGCTTTTTTAAATTGTCGAGAGGAAGGTTTCGATTTGTTGAAACACCTCTTGATTCAATTCGTTACAAGAATTTAAATCCACGCCCTTCATGAAATTGCTTTCGATTTCTTCTGGAACGGCATGATGATATTCTTCCAACAACGCTTCCCATTGATTCTCATAAAGCGCCGTCGCTTGATGAGACGAAAGACTGATCCAAGGCCTTTCATGTCCCATCTCAGGAATTAAATAAGAAGAGACGTTGGATAAGTTTTCTGCTTCGAGTTTGGAATAAAGAGAGACCTTATTCGCAGGCACGGATTCGTCTTTCTCGCCTTGAAGAATCAAATATTTCGTCTCTTGATTTTCTTTCATGGCGTCGAATGCGGATAAGGTGGCGTTTCCCCTGTCTTTTAAAGCCATGCCGATATCAAAAGTCCAACCCGTCATCGTGACAAAAAAATCAGAGACATATCTCGCCGCATATTGTTTCATCAATTCATTCGGACGATCAAATCCGGAAAAGGCGATCACGCCCTTAACGGATGAATCCCAATGGGTCGCTTCAACAACCCCATAGGCACCCATCGAATGTCCCACTAAGATTTTTGGCAAACCTTTTAATGGGGTGGTGGAGACATATTCTAAAGCGGCTTTTACATCATACGCCCCTTGCCAAACGCTTCCTAAATCCTTTCCCTCACTTCGTCCGTGTGCCGTTGTGTCGAAAGAAAAAACATCATACCCTTGAGTGACAAAATATTGTTGGTATTCCGCATCATTCCCATCGGCAAGAGAACCCATTCCATGAGAAGCAATCACCAAGCCTTTAGGCGAGGTGACCTCATAAAGATAGCCTTTTAAAGAATTCTTCCCCGAGAAGAACGAGACCTCTTGGCGATCTTTTAACACCTCATAATCATCCCGCGTCTTTTGGAAACGAAGCTCCTTAAGAGTCGTTTCGTCTGACTGTCGCCCTCCGAAAATCACGTTAGAAACAACGATCGCCGCGACAACCCCACCGGAAAAATAGAGAAGGAAATTTCCGACAAGAATAACGCTCACAATGATGGCAACCTTTTGTTTCTTCGTCAGTTTTTGTTTTGTCTTCTCTTTCTTTTGCATAGAAATATTGTCTCTTTG
>CADBIO010000046.1:0-924 GCA_902794835.1 uncultured Erysipelotrichaceae bacterium | reverse complement strand
CGCTAACTGACAAACTAAATGCAACTTTTTAGTCGAAAACTGCTTTTAGTTGGAAAAACCTCTTTTGAAGTATGATATTTATGGTTCTCCCCAGAACTAAATATCCATAAACAAAGGAGGCATTTTTATTATATGGGCAAAAACAAAGGAAAGCAGTTCAATATTGAAAAAAGAGCTATGCTTTCAAGAATGGTTGCTAAAAGCAACAAGGCAAAGGAAATTGGAGAGGCTTTGGGCATGGATCCGACTTCGATTTCCCGCGAATTGAAAAGAAACCGCACCAAAACCAAAGAAACGGAAAAAGACGGAACGCTTTGCAAAAGCTGTTTTCATAAAAGAGGCTGCACCATCAAAAAGGTATGTGGGTCTTTATCGTGCAGCCAAAGGTGCAACGGCTGCAAAGCCATATCGAAATGTTGGAAATACGTAAAATTCGCCTGCAACAGGCAGAATAGGTTTCCGTTCGTTTGCAATGGCTGCCCCAAAGAAGGATATTGCCCATTGGAACATTATGCGTATCTTCCGGACACCGCCGAGGAGATGGCCAGAGATAGGCTAACCACAACTAGAGGAGGGGCGAATCTCACGTATGAGGAATACGAGATCCAAGATGCAATTCTCAGAGATAGAGTTATTGACAAAGGCCAGTCCGTTCATCACGTATTGGTCACAAATAGAAAGGAACTCGATTGTTCGGAAAAAACGTTGTATAGAAGAATCGAAAAAGGCGTATATACGGTTAAGGTCCACCATCTGCCAAGACAGGTCTCTTTAAAGAAACGCAAATACAAGAAGAAATATGACTACATCCATGATCCAAAAGTAGACAGAACCGGGCATCTGTATTCGGATTGGCTCATATACCGCTACAAGAACGGGATAACCTATTATTTCCAAATGGATTTTTTGGGCGCCCCCCGTAAA
>CADBIO010000045.1 GCA_902794835.1 uncultured Erysipelotrichaceae bacterium | reverse complement strand
GAGAAAGATCTCCAATGGCCTGCCACTGTCTTATTGGACCACCCATCGACAGAGATCTTCGTCACAAAAGAAGTTTTTGACGAAGCGAACAAATAAAAATACCACCAGGAACCGATAAAGGAGGCTAGCAGAGGCAATCTGGCGTGCTTTTCCTCACGTCTGTCAAACCATTCAAGGCAAGCGCATCGTTGCCTCATTCGCCCTTCAGGGCGATAATTAAGGTTAGAAACAATGGTTGCCCCAGAGACGCATTTTTCGATATCATGGATGTCAGGCCTCCTGGCTGGTACAATGCCCGGAGATTGGAGTTACTGATGGAAAAAGGGACAATACGCATAAAATTAAAAAGGCATAAGCGTATGCCTTTTTACTACGTTTCGTTAGAGGCGAACGGAACCGATGAATTGATGAATATGTGGCAACGCGAAGGGATGCTGGCACTACTGGACGGGCTCGGAATTAGAAAGATTGAAGCTTTGCTTCATTGGAATCCTGAATCAAGTAGTTTGATTGAAAAAGATGGATGGATTTCTGCTGACGGGGATTATTTGGTTCTCTGTACCCCGGAGCTGACCGGTCCATTGACCCGACTTATGGAAGAGGCGCAACGCCATCGGGACTGCGCAGAGCTGAGGCTCACCACCCAAACTGGGACCCTTGAGGCCATCGTCAACGACAATGATGAATATTGGCTTATCTTAGGAGATTGTTCCGCTTTTAGTGAAGACTGGCTCGTGAGATGCAAAGAAAAAATGCCTGATTGGACATTCAAAATTTCGAGGAGGGCCTGGAACTTTAAGTGAATTTACGTTATTGTTGAGAATCATATAGTCCGCCTCAGTCTCGACATAATCGCCGGAGTGTGTGATGGGCCTGAGGGCGTTCGGTCGAATATTCGCCGCTGTTATAAATCAACCATCACCAAAAGTCTTAAAGGTACCATATCGTCCATCAGCATGAAAACCGCTGAGAATATGCTCTTTAGCAGTTATTGGTACCCGTCGTTGTTAGGAGTTTAATCCATGACCGCAGATATTATTATTTGGCTGATAGTGCTCGCTCTACATATTGTTTCCGTTTTGTTTGCTTGTTGCTGGTCTAGGAGAAATTTCGTTAGACAGCTCCATTATCGCGATCAATCGCTTGCGTTTGCGTTGATGGATTTTATCTTTGTGGCTTTTATGCTTATCGGAGGCTACACTTTCCTCAATGACAAGCCGGCCTTGGCTTGTGCAATTTGTTCTCTTGTGATTTCGCTTTTCTTGTTGCCTGTTGCCGTCCGTCTTTGGTGCTTTTGCATTTTTATTGATGGGAACTATGCCGTTCAAAGGGGGCTATTTTCCAGGGATATAAGAATCCGGCTTGATCTTCCAACGGTCGTGGTGGATCAGTCGGGGGAACATTTCGGATTGCCCAATTGTGGAATCTATACAGCCGACGATGCAAATCTTAAGATTTCTTTCAACCGAAGAAGAATCATCGGAGATGTGGATTCCTTTTTTGACGAGGCGACTAATATCGCTGAGCAGGCTGCCTGCCACTCGGACTCATCTGAGAACAGAACTGGTGGAAATTGAGCCGGCTCCCTTGTTTTTCAGGCAGACCAGATTTTTGTGGCGTATTTTCTTAAATTCTCCCGGTTTTTGGATGTTTTTATATCGAGGGGGCTATTCGCGCCGTCCGCTTGCCTCATTCGCCCTTTAGGGCGATAATAAAGATTGGAAACAATGGTTGCCCCAGAGACTCTGCCGTTTGGAAAGGGTGTCATCTCCTCAACCGTATGGGGGGTTGTCTTTTCCCTCACCGAAGGCAGTCTCGGAGAGGTATTCGATTATTACGCCCTTTCGGCAATTCCTATGCATTACCGTTTGTTTCGGAGGTTCGTATGATGGTTTTGAAGTACTGGGGGTTAATTATGATGGTTTTGAAGTACTGGGGGTTAATGGCGATCCAATTTTACTCTATTGCCTGGTGCTATCTGGTAGGCATGGCCGCCATTGACCTCACGCTTATAGGCCATATCAAAGGGTGGAAGAGAATAAAGTATCCAAAATGGCTCGGCGGGGCGATTGACAAGAAGAGGCGCTATGGTTATGAGGTCGTAAGTGATCAGGTTACTCATCCGCAGGTAATTTGGTTTATCTCCGGGTCTGCTTTGGTTTTGGGCGGAATTGTTGGTCTGATTGTAGCCGTTTGGCAATTTGTCAATGATGTCGATCCCTGGGTGCTTTGGGCGATTGCGGCTGCTTTGTACGTCCCATCGGTGATTTGCTTAATTTTGTTGAAGTCATATGCAAAGCGTGTTTATTTATCCTATCAATCTCTAAGGGATGAAGGAAAATGACTGATTGGGCTTTCTTCTCCGAAAACTACCAATCTTTTGTTGGAGTTTTCTTGAATTGTAGCGCTTCTCGATTGGTACTGGTGGAAGATTGAGATTATCGAAAAAGGCTACGCCCTTTCGCTAAATCTTATTTATACGGAAAACGCCTTCTGATATCTCCTGAAGAGATGCCACAATGAGTCTTATTTTGGATAACCTTCTATCTCAATTGGGGTCTGTGGAGAAAGACCATCGTGCGAAAAGAAGCGCGGAGAGGGCAAAGGAAACGTCTGGCACCTCTGAGGAATGTAGTCCTTATTGTATGAAGCCCAACCATGATGGGTATTCAACAGGAGATCTTGTTTTTTACCGATATTCCTATCCTTTTTTTCTTCGTCTCCATTAATCCTGAAAATACGATTCGTATTCATGAAAAATGCCCCATATTCCATAAAGAACTTGGGGCATATTAAGGGGTATGTATTAGGTTTATTTATCTTCGAGAAGGGCAACCGTTTCTTTCATTGACTTTTCAAATTCTTTGTCACCGGAATTGTTGAAGAGAATTAAGGAACAAGGATCGTCATCGATTTTCAAATTGCTTGGGATGGAGAAATCCTGAGAGGCGAACCACGTGTCAAAATTTTTGATTTTATAAACGTCACGCGGAGAATTTCGGTCAATCATTCTTTGCTTCACCATCGAAGGATCACAGATAACCCAAACGACTGCCAGTCTTGCATGATATTCCTCTTTCAACTTCTTACGGAGGGAATCAATCCAGGATGGATTACGGACTTCGCTGGTAAATGGGGCGTTGATTAAAACGAGATCTTCATATTTTAAAGCAGTGCACGCCATCTCCAAAATCACATCATATTCCACGTCACGGAGGTTCTCTTTGAAGAATTTTCCTTCGCGATCGAGTTGCTGTCCAGTGACTTTATAAGCAACATTGCTAAGAGGAACCAAGCTGTCTTTGTCTAAATAGACAACATGCTCTAGATTTTCGGCAAGTTTCATTGAGACATAAGTTTTGCCGCTTGCCGGCGGCGCGCTGACGATGATTAATTTCTTTTCCATGGTTGTTTAAGCCTAATAATTTAAATCCAAACAACAGTTAAAAACAAGGGAAAACCACCGTTCAAGGGAAATTGAATTAGCACTCAACACTTGCGAGTGCTAAAAGAAGGTCTATAATGATACTAGTCTCAACAAAGACGCAGGTAAAACTCGAAAGGAGGAAAACGAATATGAATATCCCAGGAATGGAAGATTATTCTCAAGACGAGAAGATCCTTGAAAAATTCGGCCGCAATGTGAATGAAGAAGTTAAGGCAGGGAAAGTCGATCCTGTCATTGGCCGTGATGAAGAAATTCGTAAAGTGGTCCAAATCTTAGCCAGAAAGACGAAAAACAATGTCATTTTGATTGGTGAGCCAGGCGTAGGGAAAACGGCGATTGTCGAAGGCCTTGCCGCTCGAATCGTGAATAATGACGTCCCCAATACCTTAAAAGACAAAGAAATTTATGAATTAGATATGGGCGCTTTGATTGCCGGGGCTAAGTTCCGTGGCGAATTTGAAGAACGTCTTAAAGCAGTTTTAAACAAAATCAAAGAATCGGAAGGGAAAATCATTCTCTTCATCGATGAGATTCATCTGATCGTTGGGGCTGGCCGCGCCGACGGGGCGATGGACGCATCAAATATGCTTAAACCGATGCTTGCTCGAGGAGAAATCGATTGTATTGGGGCGACCACGTTAAACGAATATCGCCAATACATAGAGAAAGATCGTGCCCTAGAACGTCGTTTTCAGACGGTTTTAATTACCGAACCAAATGTAGAAGACACCATCACGATTCTTCGTGGTCTCAAAGAAAGATTTGAATCTTATCACGGGGTTCGTATCACCGACAATGCCTTAATCGCGGCAGCCACGCTTTCTAATCGTTATCTAACCAATCGTTTCTTGCCAGACAAAGCCATCGATTTGGTTGACGAAGCCTGCGCCGGCATCAAGGTGGAAATCGAATCGATGCCGACGGAACTGGATGAAGTCAATCGCCGGATCCGCTCGATGGAAGTAGAACGCGTCGCCCTCACCAAAGAAAGTGACGACTCCTCCCAAAAACGTCTTGTGGAAGTAGAGAATCAGCTCAATGATTTGAAAACACGTTCGGAACGTCTGACCAAAGAATGGATGGAAGAAAAAGCACAAATCAATGAAGCCAAAGAATTGAAGAACACTTTGGAAAAAGACAAATTGCTTTTGAACACTTATTTCCAGCAAGGGGAATATGAAAAGGCGTCAAAGCTTCAATATCAAACGATTCCAGAAGTCGAAAAACGAATCAAAGAATTAACCGAAGCTTCCCAAAAAGCGGACCGTCTTGTGGATGAAATCGTTGATGAAGAAACCATCGCCAAAATCATTTCGCGAATGACTGGCATCCCCGTCAACCGGATTGAAAAGGGCGACAGAGAGAAAGTGTTGGATTTGAAAGATACTCTTGAAAAGAGAGTCATTGGACAAGAAAACGCGATCACCTTGGTCTCTAACGCCATTCTTCGTCAACGGGCTGGCATTCAAAATCCAAATCGGCCTATTGGCTCATTCATGTTCCTAGGACCCACGGGTGTAGGGAAAACTGAGGTTGCCAAAGCCTTGGCAGAAGCCCTTTTCGATAATGAGAACAACATCATCCGCATCGACATGTCCGAATATATGGAAAAATATTCGGTTTCCCGTCTCATCGGGGCCGCGCCTGGCTATGTTGGCTACGAAGAAGGAGGGCAACTCACTGAGAAGGTCCGTCGCAATCCTTATTCGATCGTTCTCTTTGACGAAATCGAAAAAGCCGATCCTGAGGTCTTTAATCTCTTGCTCCAGATTTTAGACGACGGACGTCTCACCGATTCTCAAGGCCACCTTATTGACTTCAAAAACACCATTATCATCATGACTAGCAACCTTGGCAGTGAATTCATCCTCAATGACGAAAAGAATAAAGTCGAGGATTTGCTGCACAAGACTTTTAAGCCAGAATTCTTGAACCGAATTGATGAAATCGTCTATTTCAATCCTTTGACGAGAGAAGTTCAATATCGTATCGTCGACAAAATGCTCGGCGAATTGGGGGAACGGTTGAAAGGGCAATATTATTCCGTGAAATTCACTGATGAGCTCCGGAAATGGGTTCTGGATTCGAGTTATAGCCCGATTTTCGGTGCCAGGCCAATCAAACGGTTTATCCAAGATAAAGTGGAAACGGCTTTAGCTACTGCCATCATCAAGGGCGAAATCGATACAAAGCACGAATTCGTCGCTGATATCAACGCGAAAAACGAAGTCGTGGTCCGACAGGAAAATCGCCTCTCCTCACAAGCGTAAAGAAAAGCCTCCGATGATGAGTCGGAGGCTTTTTTCATTCGGCTTCAATCTCAGAAATTTCCAGATCCTTGCCTGTCACGGGATAGAAATTATCTTTGGCCCCGCAATAAGGACAAGTTTGGTCGTTTTCTTTGATATAGAACTCGTGGGCGCAAGTCAGACATCTCCCTTTCGCTTTAACGATATGGATTTTCAGTTTGACTTGTTTCCAGTCGGTATCGTTTACTGCCGCATCCCAGCAGGTGCGGAAGTAGTCTTGCTCAACCATGGACGCTTCGCCGATTTCCAAGGTAACGGAAATTAAACGAGTGACATCATTGGCTTCGCAGACTTCCTTCAGTTCGTCAATTGCCTGAAGGACAAGCCCCATTTCATGCATTATCTAAGGGTATCCTTCTTGGCTTTGCTGGCATGTTCTTCAATACGGTCTTTGGCAACCACTTTGGCTTTGCCTTTGCCTTTGAAGACGATCTTGAGATTACGGGAGACGATATGTGGGAGGGAATTGCCAACGATCTCTTCGTAAAGTTGGTTATGAACATCAGTTCTACGGACAAGATGGATGGCATCGAATTTACAACGGGTGACACAGAGACCGCAGCCGACGCACATGGTTTCGTCGACGAAGGTACGTCCACATTTTAAGCAACGTTTTGCCTCTGCTTTGACTTGTTCCTCGCTATAGACGACGCGGTCATCTTTCATGACATCATCGACTTTGATGCGTTTGACTTCTTGACGTGGGGTGTTATCCCATCCTTGGACGTCGATATTGTTCTTATCCAATTCGTATTTTTGGAGATATGGGTTTTGAACACGACCGACCAAGAGAGATTGTCCTGGGTGGACATAGCGGTGCATGGATTCAGCCCCTTCTTTGCCGGTTGCGATGGCATCGATAGCAAATCTGGCGCCATGGTAGCAATCGCCGCCGACGAAGATGTCTGGCTCATCGGTTTGATAAGTTAAGCCATCGGCTTGCATACGGCCATGGTTGACCACGCATTTGGTTCCCTCAAGGAGATTGCCCCATTCAAAGGATTGACCAATCGCGGATAAGAAGAAACTGCAAGGGACGACGAGGGTTTGATTTTCATCATACTGAGGGTTGAAATGGTGTTCTTTGTCAAAGACAGCAACACATTTCTTCAAGACGACTTCGGTTAGATTGCCTTTCTCGTCGTGATGGAATTCCTTCACGCCCCAGCCATTGTTGATCTTGATGCCTTCTTCTTCGGCTTCGGCGATTTCTTCCTTGGCGGCTGGCATGATTTCTCTGTTTTCTAAACAATAGAGATCTACCGATTCAGCCCCCATGCGGATGGCGGTTCTTGCTACGTCCATTGCGACGTTGCCAGCGCCCATTAAAGCCACATGGCCATGAAGTTTGATATCTTTGCCTTCATTGACTTGGCGTAAGAAGTCGATGCCAGAAATCACTCCTTTGGAATCTTCTCCTTCGACACCGAGGCGACGTCCGCCTTGAGCGCCAATGGCGATATAGAATGCTTGGTAGCCTTCTTCTCTTAATTGCTGGATGGTGACATCTTTGCCAACTTCACAGCCTGTTTTGAATTCGACACCCATGTCTTTGATGACTTGGATTTCTGCATTGACGACGTTTTTTTCCAAACGGAAAGAAGGGATGCCTAGGGTCAACATACCACCGAGTTTTTCTTCTTTCTCAAAGACGGTGACGGAATAACCTTTTTCGGCGAGATAGTAGGCACAGCTTAAGCCAGCTGGGCCAGCGCCGATGACAGCCATCTTATGGTCATGGAATTCTGGGTGTTGGATTCTTGGAAGCTCACGGGTTGCGGCTTCTAAATCACGTTGAGCAACGAATTTCTTGATTTCATCGATTGAGACTGGCTGATCCAAGCTGCCACGGGTGCAAGCATCTTCGCAACGTTTGTTGCAGACACGTCCGCAAACGGCAGGGAAAGGATTCTTTTTCTTGATCAATGCGAGGGCTTCGTCATATCTTCCTTCTTTCGCAAGTTCAATATAGCCTTCGATGGAGATGTGAGCAGGGCAAGCGACCTTACATGGGGCCGTGCCAGTCTCGTTCATAATGTATTGACGGTCGAAACGATAATCTGGGTTCCAGCGTTCTTTTGGCCAGCGGTGGTTATCGTAGTTGATTGGAAGTTCGATTTTGATTTCTTCTTTGTTCTTCAATCTTTCGCCTAAACGTAATGCGTTCATTGGGCAATCTTCGACGCATTCGCCACAAGCAACGCATTTCTCCGGATCCACTTGAGAGACGTAATTGGAACGGACCATCGTGGAAGTGTGGAAGTATTCGCCACAACGGAGGGAGAAACAAGAGCAGCCGCAGCAATTGCAGATGGCGTGGGTGTGATTTTCACCGCCGATGTTTGGCATTTCGTGCATCAGACCATTGGCTTCAGCCTTGGCGACAATTTCAAAGGCCTCTTCTTTGGTGATCTGTCTGCCATGGCCCATTTTGATCAGGTGGCGGGCACCTTCATCCATCTGGATGCACATATCTTCTTCCAAGTGACCGCATCCCTCGCCCATCATACGACGGCAGACACGGCAAGAGCATGGACCGACAGAAATGACTTCGGCTTTATTCAGATAATAGGAAACTTTCTCGTCATCATGGATATTTGGATCATCTTTGACGGCCGATTCAATCGGCAAAACTCTCATGACGCCACGGCCGATTGGAAGGTTGGGACAAAAATCGGGATACGATAAGTGACTTGTCTCTTGCCATCAATCACGACTTCTGGATCGTTGGTGTCAATGGAAATCATGCCAGCCCATAAAGCGTGCTCTAAAGCTTTATCAAAACGGTCTTTGGGAAGACCGGCCATTTTGAAGACTTGGTCATAGGTGTAGTGGACACGGGTTTTCATCTTCATGCCGACTTGGATTTCATCATCGGACACCCAGCAAGCCAAAGCCTTGTATTCTGGATCACCATATTGGACGACAACACCGGGCAAATCTTGGTGTTTGCGGCAGAATTTCAAGACATTAGGTCTCTTTTTCCAGCCTTCTGGCATCTCGCTTTTACGAGCGCCATTGCGATAATAGTCCTCAGCGAAATGCTGGTCAGTGACTACGTAATCTTTTCTTTTTTCCATCATCGTTTCCTCGATTCTTCTTAGTCTTGTTGATACGCTTTGACCGCTTGGACTAAGTAATCAGCGATCGCGTCCATTCCCTCACCAGTTTTTGCGCTGACAGGGAAGAATTTTGCCTTTGGATTCAATTTGAGAATCCGTTCTTCCGCTTTTTGGATGTCAAAGTCGAAGACCACTTTGGCATCTAATTTGGTGAAGATGACGACATCGGCAACAGAGAACATCAATGGATATTTCAATGGCTTGTCATCGCCTTCAGGAATGGAAAGGAGTTCAAAGGAGCAAGTGGCTCCGGTATCGAATTCGGCAGGGCAGACGAGATTACCGATATTCTCTAAGAACACCAGGTCCAAACCGTCAATTCCGAATCCGGTTAATCCGTCATCAACCATCTTTGCGTCCAGATGGCATTCTCCTGAAGTGTGGATTTGAATGCTTGGGACGCCGGTTTTCGTCGCAATGGTCTCAGCATCGACGGTAGCATCGATGTCTGCTTCCATCACTCCGATCTTCAACTGGTCTTTAATTCGGTTGATGAGATTGACCAAGAATGTGGTTTTCCCCGAACCAGGGGAAGACATCACGTTTACCAGAAAAAGTTTTTTCTGCTTTAATTTTGCGCGAGTTTCTTCCGCGCGTGCGTTGTTGTTGGCAAAAACGCTTTGTTTAACCTTAATAATGCGAACTTTATCCATAAAAAAATACCGTGTGCAAAATAATTGTAAACCCCATGAACGAGTTTTGAGTAACTAACTTTAATAATATATTAAAATACCAGGCTTTCAGATTAATCCATTTTGTCTAGCTGGGCGCGATAGAGCAAAACCAAGCCAAAGATGGCAGGAATTGGAGTAAACCAAATAAACCACATATTCCAGCCCTGTGGTTGGATGTCAAAACCGAGTTCTAAATAAAGCGCCGAGGCAATCGTCCATACAGCGCAGATGGAAAATGCGAGGGTCCATGCCCGTTTTCCCCAGCGGTGAGAGAAGAGAATGGCCATTAAGAAAGAAGCGGGGACGGCCCAGACAAAAACCATCCAATTTTGCCATCCTTGAACGTCTCCGACTAACAGACCGCAGTAAACAACGACAGCGACCGTCCAAATGAAAACGACTCCCAAAACGGAAATGATCCATTTGTTACGTCTGATGTCTTTTGGGTCTTTTTCGCCTTGTTTCGCTAACACGTCCTCGGGATGTTCGGTGATTAAAAAATCGATGGTAACCCCATAAAATGAGGCGAGTTCAGACAGCGTTTCTAAATCAGGAAGACCTTCCCCGGTCTCCCATTTAGAAATCGATTTGTCCGAATAAGAGAATCTCTCGGCCAGCTGGCCTTGGGTGATTCCTCTTGCTTTGCGGAGCATCGAAAGGTTCCGTGAGACGATTTTCGTCAAATCCTTCATAGAGTTACATTATACACATTCACAAACCCATTTTTAATGTGCTGGGCAAAATCTTTTAAGTAGTAACTTAAATCCAGGTAGGCTAAAATAAAGCCCAAGGAGGACATAAAAAACCAAACCATATGTACCAAGAGGAAATGAAACCCTCGACCTTAGCGAAATTTCTTTCTGTTTATCGCTATGTGTTCGTGGATACATGTTCCTTGATGGAAGATTCGTTCCCGAAATTCATGGATAGCCTGACGGCTTCGAAAGAATATTGGAATGAAGGATTGCAGATCATCATCCTTGGGGAATGTATTGAAGAATTAAAAAAGCATTCCAAGAGCAAAGAAGACGCAAACGCAAGAATTTCCGCGACACGTGCCTTGAAAATCATCCGACACGACAAATGGCACACGAAAGTATTCACAATCATCAAATCCGCCAAAAATTCAATCGCCTTTGCAGACAACGCAATCTTCACCAATGTCTCTTCTCTCAGAATTCAGAACAAGATCCTAGTCATCACACAAGACAAGAAACTGACTACTGATTTATTGAAATTGAATCGACTTGATTCCCAAAGAGGGCGATATCTCGATGTATATCGCATCAATCATCAGTCTGATCTTGAAGTGAATCCTGGCGAATTACCGGCGAAAACCTACACCAAGAAACATGACGCTTCGTCTTTTCAGAAGTTAGAAAAAGACACCAAAGAGAAAGATAAAACGGCGAATAAAAAGGAAGAGCCCTCTTTTAATGAGGCCCAAAAAGCCGTTTTGGCCAATGACGAAAAATTGATGGCCAATCTATCAAACAGCACTTATAAGGACGAGAACAAAATTCGTGACATTGACGCTCAACTGAAGCGGATCGCATCCCTTCCTTCGAAAGAATTCTCTTCCTTGCAGCTGAAGTTAAGCAAAGTTGATCTTCAAAAGAAGAAAGCAGAGCTGATCCAGAAAGCCCCAATTAAGAAAGACGAGCCGAAGAAAATCCCAGAAACAAAACCTCTTCCCCAACAAAAAGAGGCCACCCTCTGGCGTGAATTTGGCCAAAAACCATCAGACGCCCTCCGCCAATTGGCAAAGCATTACCATTCTATCGTTAGGGATTCTTCTATTGATTATGTGGCAATGGTCCATGGAGAATTGGATCTTACCGAAGAAGATTTAGCCAAAGTCGACTCTCTTGCTTCCAATGCCCCATCTTTCCGCTACCGCAAAGGAGAACGCACTTATCTTTTCAACAAAGGCAAAGATTTCCAAGTCTCTTTGGAGGAAAATGAACCGATCAAAGAGATAAACAAACCAACGCCTGCTAAGGAAAAACCACAGCCAAAGCAAGAGGAACCTCTTTCTAAAATGGTCGCCAAAAAAGAAACGAAACAAACGGTCCCTGCCCCGAAAAAGGCGGCGAAAAAGTCTGTCTCGCAGGAAAAGAAAGAGCCTGTTGTGGATCCAAACAAGAAATTAAAGGTCAGAAAAGCCAAGAAAAAAACCACCGATAATCAAGAGGTAGTAGACGTTCTTGTCTTAGTCCCTTCTAAACCCGCCTCTAAAAAAGAGACGGCAAAGAAGAAGACCGTTCCTTTAAAAAAGGACAACGATCCGAAAAAAGTGGAAGAAGCCTTGTCGGCAGACAAGGTATTGAACGCTAACGTCCACAACCCAAATTACCCTAAAGATAAAGCCCTTGCTGACGTAAAAGCCCAAATTACCCGTCTCGCCGCTTTGGATGAAACCGCAATTAAAGGACTGAGCCTCAAGATGGCAGATTTGAAGAAACTAGAAAAGAGCCTTCATTAACCGAAAGCGTTTCTCTGATTGGGGGAGACGCTTTTTTATATAAGAAAAAAAGGAAACCGAAGATACGGCTTCCTTTTCGTTTTTGAAGAAATTAATCAAGCAAGGAGACGGATAAGGTGGCAATCGCTCCGTATGTGGGATCTTCGACGATATCTCTCACACGGACTGAATAATTGCAGGTTTTCGTCTCATCGACGGTGTAATATTGCGTATTGTTGTCTTTCCAACCGACCGTGGTCTTTGCCTTGTTCCAGAGATTGGTTCCCGAAGGCATGAAGGCGTTGGCCCAGGCGCTATTCGGAGAAAGGTTGAAACGATTGCCTTTCTTAAACAACGTGGTTTTGCTGCTGGCGGTGTAATTGGCGTTATTGGTCCAGTTTTGGTCTTGGACGGTGGATTCCATAAGGGACGTTTCGCAATAATAAGCGTTGTTCCCTGAAGGAAGTTTTCTTGGGCCGCC
>CADBIO010000044.1 GCA_902794835.1 uncultured Erysipelotrichaceae bacterium | reverse complement strand
ACCAGTTTTTAAGCAAAAAATAGAGTTTTACTCCTTCTTTTCTCTTTCCAAAGTGATGACAAGCCCCATCCCCATAGCAACATTAGGACTAACAGCTACAACTCTCCATCCTTTTGTTTTGCCTTCAAAAGTCAGGGGTGTTGAGACTTGAGTTTTGTTCGAGCAGTATCGAAACTCAATCTATTCACTCCCCTATTTAGAATGTCATCACCGTATGATTTTAACCATCCAAGCTTACACAAAAATGTGAAAAAACCCTTAAAAACAAAAAATAATACGCCAATTTCGACGTATTATTTTGCAGTTTCAATAATGTCTTTCTTTCACCAAAATAATGCCACTGCCGATGAAAGAAATTACTCTTTTTCACCAAAATAATACCAGTTTTTATCGTTTTTTGATCGTTTTAATTTAAATAAAAACGAAACACAATCTCAAATAATGGCAATTGGAACCAAATAGCATTTTCTATTATATGGGACAACTTCTTCGCTCATGCAGATCACAAGTTCAGGCTTTATCTCAATATTAAATTTATCTAATGCACTTAAATTTGCATCGGGTTTGTTTGGCTCTTTGCTTTTTTTGATTTCTATTGGATAAATGCAGTTTGCATCCGCTATTAATAAATCAATTTCTTTCTTATCGATATCACGATAATAATACAAATTATTAATAGGCTTGCCGGAATTATAATAACTTTTAACAATTTCGCTTATGACAAAAGTTTCAAAGAAAGCGCCATCCATATTTCCGTTTTGCAATGTTTCGGCATTTGGCCATCTGCATAGATAAGCCGCTAAACCAGTATCCATAAAATAGACCTTAGGTGTTTTAACTAATCTGTCTGTAACCTTTGAATAGTAGGGACGGAGAATAAATATGATTCCACTTCTTTCTAATATTGAAACCCAACTCTTTACTGTTGGGGCAGACACACCCACTTGTTTTGATATTTCATCATATTTCAATTCTTGAGCGGTTCTAGCTGCCATAAATACGAGGAAATCGTAGAATTCATTTAGCTTTCCAACAGCGGATAATTCCTTAATATCTCTTTCTAAATAGGTATTTACATAGTCACTGTAATATTTCTCTCTATTAATTTTAGAAGCAATGATCTTAGGCATACCGCCGTTAAAGATTCTTTGATAAATTTCGTTAACATCCTTATATTCGAATGGCTGTTTTTTAATGACCTCCAAATCTGGATTAAACAGGTTAGCATCTTTTCCTTCAATCTCTCTTTGAGAAAGGGACGACATTTCAAAGATGGCGACTCTTCCCGCTAAAGACTCACTTATCCCTTTCATCATCTTGAATTTTTGAGATCCGGTCAGCCAGAATAGACCATTATTGTTTTTGCCTTCGTAGCCAAGCTTATCAACAATGTCCTTTATGGTTTCTAAGATCGATGGTACTTTTTGAAACTCATCGATTAGAATTGGATAACCATAAGTTTCAAAAAATAAAGCAGGATCGGTTTCCGCTAATCTTCTAGCGTTTCTGTCATCAAAACTAACATATCGTCTATTTTTTTCTTTGATATGGTTCAGCATCGTTGATTTTCCAACTTGCCTCTGGCCACACACCATAATAACCGGGTATTCCTTAGTGGCTTCTAATATGCTTTTTTCAATATTTCTTTTAATATACATACTTCAAGTCTCCGAGTTTTCTAAAGTCTAATTTTATTTTACTCAAAGTTATTTGAATATCAACATCAATATTGTCAAACATCATTAATGGCACCTTTTTACAATAATTTTCAACTCATTAATTGCACCTTTTTGCAAGATGGTAATGATAATACTTTGGGCTAAGCAGCAACTCGAATTCCTCGTTCTTGCTTACGATATAAAAGGCATCCGCGTATCTGTCGTAGTCCGTATCCTGCATATATGGATTCTTTTTAACCACTTCCACAGTGCACTTCGCCTGGAACAAGACGAGCCTAAGATATCGCTTGAAACTTTGTATAGTTAAATCGATGTCAATTTTTCTTCCTACTCTCATCTATTTTATAGATGCAATAATAGTTTTTATTTATCAAGTCATCCCAAACCAGGGGTGGTAGGAATCGAGTCTTGTACGGGGCGTAACAAAACTCAATCTATCCTCCCCTGGTTTTTTGGACGGATATGAGTGTACTTTTTAGCCTTTTTTTGGTACTGTTACAGATGACCTCGATGATACCAATTCGGGTCAAAAATGCGGATGTTTATTATATTTTTATGATAAAAAACGACCTTTGACGGGTCGTTTCTGTTTCAATAATGGCAGGGGATGAAGGAATCGAACCCTCATTAACGGTTTTGGAGACCGCTGTTCTGCCGTTGAACCAATCCCCTAGCTAAGGTGCTCGAGTATTATAAACTTTTTGCCACCTTACTGACAAGAGCCATGTCCACTTTTCCTTTGTAATTGGCGCTGAAATGCTTCATCACAAAAGGGATGGAATGGTCTGGCAAAGAAAGGATGATCTCCTTGATTTCTTCCTCGCTTAATTGAGCAGGAATAAAACGTTTGAGGGCGTCTTTTTGCTTCTGCACTTCTAACGCCTGTTCCGGGCGGTTGGCTTTCTGGAAAGAATCAATCTCCTCATCCAATTCCTTCACCACTTTTTGAATCATAGAAAGAAGATCGGCATCAGAGATTTCTTTGGCCGGATCTTTGCTTTTTAGAATCTGGTAACGGGAAATCACCGCGCTATAGGCGCTGCGAGAAGCCTGGTCATGAGCCTTCATGGCCTCCATATTGGCTTTTTTGATTTCATCAATCAGCATCGTCATGCCTCCTCTTGTTCCATCAAGGAACGTTTTGCTTTATTGGCCTGATGTTTTTTGGCCGCATTTTCCAAAGGAACGACAAAGAAACGGTTCAGGGCGTAGAAGACTGGCAAGATTTCCAGACGGCCCAACAACATCGCGACATCCAAAGCCCATAATAAGCCATTGTAATAGCCGATGCCGGCATTGCTCTTATAGGCAACGAAATTCATGATGGAGATTCCTGTTCCCGACAAGGAGGTCCCCCATTCATAAATCGACTCTTCCAACGTCGTGTTTTTCAGACAAAGCAAAGTGAATGTCCCAATCACCAAGAAAGTGACATATAAAACAGTGTAATTGGTCGCTTCGAAAATACTGGTGTCATCCACTTCTTTCTTCTGGCCAAGACGGGTCACCGATTTGACATTGAGATAACGGTCCGAGGAATTCTTATATTTGAAAGACCAGCGGAATTCTTTAAGCAACAAAGCAACGCGGTATTGCTTTAAACCGCCCGCCGTTGAGCCCATGCCGCCCCCGATGGTCATCACAACCAAGCCGACAAAGACAGAAAAATGCCCTAAATAGGTGATGCTTGGGAAATTGGTAAAACCGGTTGTCGTAATCGAAGAGACGATATTGAAGACGCTGTAACGTAACGAAGTCCAAAAATCGATATGGTCGATAGAATCGCTATAGGTATAAGAGTGTTCTTGAAAAGTCACCACCGAGGTGAAAATCGTGCAGACGATAATCAAGAAAAGGGCCGTTTTGATTTCCACGTCTTTCGCGAAATGCTTGATTTTCCCCGAAAGCAGGAATGTGTGAAGAACAAAATTCGTCGCCCCGGCAATCATCAAAACAAGCGTGATGCCTTCGATGATCAAACCATTTCCCGTATAAAGTAGATTGCCGTTGCCAAAACCCATATAAGTCTCGGAAGAATAGAACATGATCGAGTTCGAACGGGTTGAGAATCCCCCTGTCGCCAAAGCCGCCGTCGAATGGCAAAAGGCGTCAAAAGGCGTCATCCCAGCCGTCCATAATGCCAGCGTGCCGGCCGCAATCCAGCCAAAATAGATGCCGAAAATCAGTTTGGCGTTTCTTCCTAAATTCGGGAGAAGACGATCGTTATGCCCTTCGGCGAAGAATAATTTGAAATTGTTTTTCGAGGAAATGACCGAAGCCACCAAAAGAACTAAGCCAACGCCGCCGATGAATTGCATGATGGTGCGATGGAAAAGGAAGACATGGGCCCAGCCATAAGAGGAAGAATCAACGCCAGTAAGGAAGACGGTTTCCGGAATCACGGTCAAACCGGTGGCCGAATAGCCGGAAGTCGATTCAAAGAAAGCTTCCGTGAAGGACATGTTGAGATTGATGGCAGGATTTTGATGATTCAAAACGCCGAATTTGGTAAGCCAGAACGGGAAGGCGCCGATCACAAAAGCGGAAATCCACAAAAGCACCAAAAGCAAGGCATCTTCGTTCTTTCCGAGTTTCCCGTTCTTATAGAAGGCAATCGTAAAAAGCCATAAGAGGAAACCAAGCCCGATATAACCGCCACCAGGGACGAGGAAATCCAGATAGCATTCCCATTCTTGCGGATAGAAAGCCAAAATCGTGAGAGGAAAGAGAGTGACAAACCCCTCAACAATCATAAAAAGCCCGAAATATCCTAAGACAAGGCGTAATCCTTTTGCTTCTTTCTTGAATTTCATAAAGCGTTATTTCTTCGCGGCTGGGGTTTTCTTTTTAGGGGCTGTCGGCGCAGTTTCCACCGCTTTTGTCTTTTCTTCGGAAAAACCGTTGTTTTTGTTGTTGATGGTTTTGGCGATCTGCGACTGGATGTTCTTTTCCAAATCTTTCGGCGATGCCCTCTGAGTCAAGAATTTGGTCAATTCCTTCTCATCTTGCTTAGCGCAGGCAATGACCAAAGTGTCTTTGGGCTTCAAAACGACATTGCCCTTAGGGATGATGAATTCTTTATCACGCATGATGTAGGCGATGTTGGCGTAAGGCGGGAAACCGATTTCCATCAAGGATTTGTTGACGATTCGATATTTCGAAAGCAAGGTCGCTTCAACCATGACGATTTTGTCAGAATCGAAATTCATCGAACGGATCAAGGATCCTTCCAACGATTCGGTTTTGATATTCTGCGTCAAAAGATAAGTCGAGCAGATGACGGAATCGATGCCAAGTTTCTTATAAATCTCAACGTTGGCTGGGTTTTTGACCACGCAGATACATTTTCGGACATTGAAAACCTTCTTGGCCAAAAGACAGGCGACATAATTGTCGGTGTCCTTCTCGGAAAGGGAGATGAAAAGATCGGCATCATAGATGCCCGCCTCTTCGAGAGCATACATCCTAGAAGGATTCCCGACCAAGACAGAAACATGCTGGTGTTTCATCAAATATTCGGCGGTGGTCGGATTGCTATTGATCACGATGATTTTGTTGCGTCGGTCCTGTCTGAAGGAGTCGATGACATAGGCGGCTTCGCGGCTGCCGTTAGCGATAACGACGATCATTATTTTTCTCCTTCCGCTTCAATCGAGAAGAATTTATTGGCAGAAAGATCCGAGGGGTAAATGGCTTTAACATTCGGACTGCCACTGATGAGGATGGCTTTGTCGGGATCATCAAAACGGACATAGACCCGAGGAACGTTATAAATCTCGGCGCAAAGATGGGCCAAGAACAAATTGGTATTGTCATCTCCGGTGACGATCACCACTTCCGAAACGCTCTCAATGTAGCAATCTTGCTCTAAAAGAGTGATGTCGGTGGCATCACCATGCACTTTAAAGCCAGTGAAAGCTTCGTCTAATTTTTTGAAGGAAGATTCCTTCTCGTCTAAGACGATGACGTTTTCGCCTCGGGCAGAAGCCCTGTCGGCGATGATGGATCCTAGTCTTCCCGATCCGATGATTAAGATTTTGTTCCTGATTGCCATATGCGTTATTTTACAACTACTTCACCAAAGGTGGCAAAGAAGATGTGGCCTTTGGGGTCTCCAATAGTTCGACTTCGGGATATTTTGCCCGTATTTCCTCATATTTTGCTTTCGTTTGTTTCTTTTTTAATTCCTTAAATCCCGATTCTTTGTATTTGGTAAGGCACCATTCCACATATTCTTTGGTGGCCGAATTCATAAAATAGATGGGACTGTGTTTTTGCCAATAGAGCAAGGTTGTCTCAGGCTGGAATTGCTTCGGGCGATAGCAATAAGAGGCACTTAGCATATCGCAGACATATTCGGTGGCGTATTTCCAAGGCATGGCCTTCATCAAAATCCTTCCCTGAAAGAAATCCGTCCAATATTCCCAATGGTGGGGATTCCGCTTGGTGTGATGTTGGCAAATCGAAGAGAAATAGCCATGGCGGATTCTTTGTTCATAAACGGGGGAATGGTCGCCGGCATAATATTTGGCCGAAAGATGAAATTCATGGAAGCCGAATTTTGTCATATCGTGACGTAACGCATGCCAGAAAATTCCCATCTTCGCGGCATTTTTAATCACATGGTGACGATGTTTGCAAATCAAATGAAGATGATGAAAGGGATGACTCATCCGAATAACTCCTCGAGCGTTTTGCCAATATCCTCATGAATCACATAATCGAATTCACGATCTTTGGCGGTCGGCTCTTTGTTGATGATGAGGGACTTGCCCCCAGAAAAATAATCGATCAAGCCAGCGACAGGATAAACATTTAACGAAGTCCCTCCGACGATCATGAAATCAGCGAAACGGATTTCGTTTAGGGCGCTAAGAAGGACATCTTCGTCTAAGGCTTCTTCATAAAGGGTGACGTCTGGTTTGATGATGCCCCCACATTCGGGGCAAAGAGGGATACCAGAAGGACGAAGGTCTTCCAGCTGGAAATGATGGGCGCAATCCACACAGGTATAACGTTTCACCGAGCCATGGAGCTCATAGACTCGTTTCGAGCCGGCTTCGGTATGCAAACCATCGATATTTTGGGTCAAAACGGCGATATGGTGGCCCTTTTTCTCAAAATCAGCCAAAGAAAGATGGGCTTTGTTGGGTTTGGCGTTAAGATTCACCATCGTCGACCAATAGAAATCGTAGAACAAATCGGGATGTTTCTCCCAATAGCTGTGAGAAAGCATCACCTCATAAGGAACGCCATATTTGCTTTGCACATGGTAAAGCCCTTGAGGGGAACGGAAATCGGGGATACCTGAGGCCGTCGAGACCCCCGCCCCTCCCAAAAAGACAATGCGTTTGGCTTCTTGAATCTCTTTTTTGATCTTCGTCATTTCCACCATGCCATTATTATACGTCTTAAAGAAAAAGAGGGTTCTCTTTTTAAAGAGCACCCTCAAAAAGCAGTCTTCTCCGCTTATTTCCCGATATGTTCCTCACACCAAGAGGAAAAATTGTCGATTTTCTGGTATCCCCCATAATTGCCAGGAAGGCTTTTTTCGAAGTCATAGACATCTTTGCCATTGAAGGTAGATAGAATCTCACGACATTTCCCTTCAAAATCAAACCCTTCAAAAACGGAAGGATAAACGCTAGAAGCGTCAAAATAGGCATTCATCAGGGCTACTTCCAAATTGGTGTAATAGGCGTTATAAGGCAATTGGAGATAGACTTCGCCTTGGGAGACGGCTTTCACGTTATCAAAAATCGTTTTGTCAGCTTGATATGCCACCAGAGTTTGTTTCATCCCCGCGCCATCTAAGATCATCTTGTCGATGTTGGGGGCCAGACTTTCGAAGGTCTCTTTGCTGATATCTTGTTGTCCCGCGACGGCTAAAGTGACATCAGAAAGGACATTTTTGATGTTGGCAACCGTAAACATCGGATACGTAGAATGAGTGGCTAGATAATCTTTTTGCCCCCAGTTGCCAATGCCTCCGACATAGACATTAGGTCGTTCGATGACATCTTTGGTCTTTTCTTGCAAGGCTTTGGTCTCTTTTTCGATATAGGAAAGAAGCTCGTTTGCTCTATCTTGGCGATCTAAAAGTTTTCCTAAGGTTTGTAAGACGGCGTGCACCGTCTCATCAAAAACGGCCTTTCTTCCGTATTTGATGGTGAAAACCATGGCTCCTGTCGCCTTTTCCATCGCCTCGGCCGCTTCTTTGGTCTCAAAATCAGAGATGATGAGATCCGGCTCACAAGAGATCAATTTTGCTAGATTTGGGCCTTGTTGGTTGGCAATCGGCCCTCCCGTTCCCGCCGAGGGCAGACCCTTTAAAACGTCTTTGTTGGCATCATAATATGGCCTTGCCACTCCTTCAAAAGGCATCGTGGAATTCTCTCTCACCTCAGGGTTATCGATATCTTCCACTCCCGAAAGAAGACTCATATCGCCGAGATAACTGTAGAGTCTTAAGGCCCCTGCCCCGACGCAGACGATTCTTCGATATGAGCCTGGGCTGACGGTCAATTGTCTTCCGATTCCGTCAGTAATCTCGATGTTGGTTTCATCGCTTTCTTTTGGGGAAGCCCCGGCGCAAGAAGAAAGCGAGAAAAGGATGCTTAAGGCAAAGGGTTTAATGTTTTTCATCTTGTTCTCCTATTTTTATTGAAACGGCTTTGTGGCCTTCTTGTTCATAGACAAGCGTGTCCACGCCGTAAATTCCTTTGATTCTTGTTTCGTTAAGGGAAGAAACATCCCCGATATGCTCGATTTTCCCTTCTTTCATCCAAATCAACTGATCCCCGATTA
>CADBIO010000043.1 GCA_902794835.1 uncultured Erysipelotrichaceae bacterium | reverse complement strand
CCCGTATCAGGATTAGAGAAGATATCGTCATAGGATTTGACGGATTTCTCCCACATCAGACGGATACCATGGGAAGCAGAATCACGGAAGCCGAAGCCTTCGCCAAGGCATTCAAGATAAGTTTTCACATCTTCAAGGTTCTTGACCAATTCCCCTTCGGCATTCGGGACGAACCCTAAGCCCCAAGAAATGGATTGGCCACGGATCCAGGAATTGTCGATCATAATCGTGTTTTCGCCAGATGGGCCTAATAATTCGTTGGAATAAACAACGCCATATTTGGTGCCAAGATAAGTATTGGACGTACGGTAAGACTGATTATAAGAGACACCGATGGCATGGTCTGCTTTTTCTGCGACCGAATAGCCTGCCATTTGATAAGACCAAACGTTGGCCGTCGAGAAAACATTGGTAACGACACTATTTTCACCACATTTTCCAACGATTCCACCCACATGGTAGGAGCCAATGATTGGGGAGATGAATTGACGTTCTAAAATGGTCGTGTTACTTGGCTTTCTAAGACGTCTTCCCGTATAGCAATTTTTGATACTGCCGTCGTTATATCCAGCGATGCCTCCGACATTGGTATCGCCAACAATACGCATCCCGTCGAAAAGGCAATCGCTGATGGAGGCACCGGTCGCGTTGTAGCCACAAACGCCACCAACGTTATTCGCCCCTTGTCCTTCGACTCCCTTGTCGATGCGGCGGCAATTGATTTTGCCATTATAGACATCGATTTTGCTGATCGTCCCGAAGTTGACCCCAGCGACGCATCCGGAATAAGAATTGTCGATGGTCAAAGAGATTTCGTTTCCGTTATAAGCGCCGACGATGGCGTCCACTTGCATATTGGTGATCGTGCCGTAATTAATTCCTGCAACTCCACCGACCCCAATATGTCCTTGGACCACGTTATCTCTTGCCGAACTTACGGTGCAATTGGTAATCAAGCCATAATTGGTGCCGACGATGCCGCCGCTGCCGCCTTGGGCAAGGGTGCTAAAGTCATTGACCTTTCCGCCTTGGGATTTAACGGAAACCGCTTGGGAATCCACTTCTTTGATCGTGCCATAGCTATAATTGGCCACAACGCCCATTGATGGGTTGCTTCCCGATAAGGAACCGCGGAAAGAAAGTTTGCTGATTTCCGCGTTTTCTCCCAACGTATGGAACAAGCCGGAATTGTTTTTCAAGGTGATGACGTAATTCTCGGTGCTGCGGAGAACGGCGGTGTCTTTCGATCCCGTAAGATGGCCGTCGAAGACACAGGAGGTTTTCGCCGAATAGACAGAGGTAATGGTGACATCACTTCGCATTTCCGCGTAAGTGTTGGCATCAAAAGAATGAGTCGTGAGATAAAGCAAATCGTTCTCGTTATAGACCAGATAAGGGTTGGTTTTGGTGCCTTCTCCCTTGAAATGGATGTCTTTGACCTCGGCATCTTCAAAGGAAGAATCCGTCGAAGTGATCAAAAACCAATAATAATCATTTCCGGGATTATCCACGGTGAAAGTCACCTGATATTTGCCATCGAAGGAGAAAGATCCGCTGACATCAATTGGCGATGAGGTGTCATATTCCACGCCAACGGAAACGGGCAAATCCTTGTCATAATCTTCGTTGTATTCGGTGGTGATGACTTCGTGTCCTTTGTAGGCTTGGATTTTCAAATTAGAGCCATCCGTAAAGCCTTTTTGGACCCAGGAAATGGATTTCGTGAAAGCGTCTTCCCCTAAGGAGATTTCCTGTGGGGAAAGCGTCGGGAAGGTCCATTTGGCATAAAGGGTGAGGTTATCGAAAACACGATAATTCTCGACGTCGAAATAATTTCGATATTCCGGATCCGTGTACCAGCCACGGAAAATGTGTTCTCTTTCGTTTCCTGGATCGGACACGCCTTCGAGCATATAGCCTTCTTTCACCATCTGATCGGGGAGTTTTTCGCCAGTTTCGCCCGTTTCAAAATGGACGGTGAAGCTTCTTGGATAACGAGAGTCTCCGTTACAGGCGGATAAGAGAGCGAGCCCTGAGAAGAGCAAGGCGACAAGTAAAGGTTTCTTTTTCATCTGCCGTTCCTCTTTAGAAGTTGTAATAGCCATGCGTGACAGAATTGCATAGCGAGATGGTGACGAAGATCAAGCAAGTCGCCAAAGCGGCCAGCCAGATATTGTTGGTATGTTTGTAGATTTTCTTTTGGATGATCGGAAGGATGAACATGAGAGGGATCAAAATCCAAAGCATGTTGGTGTAGAGCCAATCGGTCGTCCAATACATCAATCCATGGTCAGCGATGCTAAGGTATTGAATGGCAAAGATCATGACCAAGCCTAAGGTGTTCATCGCCACGGCAATCACGTAGTTGAGAATTGGATATTTGCTCTTGTTCTCGGTGATGGAGGAGGTGTTGATTCTCAAAGAGAGCGAGAAATAATAGACAAAGAAGAATGGGAGATACATTAACAGATAAGTCAAGGCGTATTTGCTGGTGGTGCGGATGGCAACGAAAGTGAAACGTCCATCGATTTCGAAGAAATAATCGCAAAGATGAACGAGAAGATAGAAAACGCCCCAGACCAAAACGGAGGCAAGAATCGTCTTCAAGCCATTTTTCCAGCCGATATTGATGCCAAGATCAGAAAGCTTCTCCCCTTGTCTTCTGCCAACGAAGAACCAAGTGATGAAATAGAGAATCAAGCCGACACAGCCATTGGTGAAAGCCCAAAGCATGACAGCGTTGTTCATACGGGCCGGGAAGAACCAGGTGACCTTATGAGCATTAGCGTCAGCGAAAAGGACTTTCGACAAATCCGCGAGAGGGACGAAACTGAAACAGGCCACCGCCGCGCCGATGAGGAAAGTGATTGCCCAGGCAATCCAGTTGATTGGCTTCTTCGGGCGTTCTGGCTTGTCGTGACGAATCGAGGAAAGATCGGAAACCGTCAGTTCTGAAGAGATTTCCCGTCCTTCTTTCTTCGCTTCTTTCGTTTCTTTCCTCTTCTTCGGATCGATGATAAGGGAACTGAAGAGAGGGATTTTCACGATCAGTCCGGCAGCTGGCACGATGGAGAGGAAGAGACCGACCATCACAATCAAAGAGAAGAATTGTTTCCAATACCAAATTTGATTGTTCGGATTCACCGGAGAATGCGACATCGTCACATAATCTAAATAATAAAGGATATGCGCGGTCGCAGTGACATCGAATGGCTGAACCCCATGAAGGGTGTGTTCTTGATAACCGACTTTCATTGTCCCGTCGATGGGCTGGCCATAGACTTTGCCATCTTCAAGACCGGTTTTTCTTAATTCCGTATGAACACCACCAGAGGTAATCAAAGCCAAAGATTCGTAAGAATCCGGACGGGTGATGTCCCCGGTTTTGTTGATATTCTGCCATGCGCCTTCATCGTTTTCACAATATCCGAATCCAACGTTGATGGCCAAATTAGCGACTTTGCTTCCTTCCCAGTCTACCCCTTCTTCACCGAGGACGACATAGCCGTTTTCATCAAAGAGAGTGTTGCCTTCTTCATCGGTTTCGACATCCACGTCGATGATATTGCGGATATAACCAGAGATATAAATCGATTTGACTTTGCAATTCTCAAAAACACCGCCGGCGAGGTTGGAGAAATAAACCCCTGCCGTCATCGTGGAGTTGCCGCCGGCAGAATGGCCGACAATATGAATGCTGTCTTTGCGGATATAGTTGATATTGTCCGTATCATAGAGATAATTGACCATTGGAATCGCCCCATAGGCTCCACCTTCTGCCGAAGAGGCGGAGGTATTCATCGTCGCGGAGCTGTCTCCTTGGTTATAAGGATCGATGATAAAACAAGCCATGCCACGTCTAGCGATTTCCAAGGCGATGTCATAATGGCTTTCTTTAGTCCGTTGGAAACCAGGCACGAAGATAACCGCCGGAGCAGGGTTTGCACTGGTGGCGCTATCAGGTTTAAAGACGGTGCCGTTGACCCATTGGCCATCATCGGTCGGGATTCGGAAAGAAGAAATGTCTGTTTGCCCTCCATTGGTGTTTATCATGTTGGCGGCAAAGCCTCCCCCGAAGACCAAACATAAGGCCATCACCAGCCAAAATAGCAAGGTTGGGCGCTTTCGTTTCTTCTTCTGGGGTTTTTCTTCCACGACTTCCTCTTTGGTTTCCTTTTCTTCCATGGAAATTCCTCCTTATTGATCTAAGAACGATTCGAATTGTTCGAATGAAATATCATCTACGGTTGGCTGATAATGAAATTTGGTTTGCAAGGTATCGACAAGAATATGTTCGATATCAAGATGGGTTTTTAAGGAAGCGTGATTGGACGCCCCATAAGTCCCCTCTCCTGTCTCTCCTTCTCCGACATTTGGAACCACCACTTCGGTGACATATCCATCGGAGATAGCTTGGGATTGAGTCAGGGCGTTAATGGCATAACCACCGGCTTTCGAACCCGTGTGGGTCCATAACATCTTGGCTTTGGGATAATAGCCACGGAGTTTGTTGACCATTTGGACCACGCTTTCTTTATAGATGTTCACATCGAAGGAAGCGTTTCCGGTGTCATTGCCTCCGATATTGAAGAGAATGACGTCAGGAACATAATTCTTCGGGTCCCATTTTCCTGTTTTTTGTGCGGCAGAGACAGAATTCTTGGGGGTGTTGCCACAATAATCAAGGATTTCGGGAATCGCATGGTTTTCTGGATAATGGACGCCCCAGCCAGAAGTTGCCACAAAATGGATGTCGGCGGCAAATCTTCTTGCCGTCAGATAATTGAAAGCGTGAAGACTGGAGGAATTAGCCCTTGTTTTAGTAATCGCCGTTTTAGAGACGGTGCTATAGCCTAAAGAGCCAAAGCCACTGCCGCCGGAAGCGCAGACGGCAAGGAATTTTAAGCGGGGCGTGTCTTCAATTTCGTCCCGATAATAGAAATAACCATCGGTTTGAAAGGAAGTGATTCCCGTATAGGCGTCGATGGCTTCGTTCATCTTGAGACATTTCAGATGATGATGGCCTTCTTTTAAGCCATTGATGAGGGTAATTTCTTCACCCATTTTGTCCTTAGAAAGAGAAAATCTACGCCCTTCAACAGGATTAGGCAGTGTTTCTTCATCTAATGCGAAATCGTAATAGATGTCGGTAGTTTCTTTTTCATTTAGGTAATGATAAAAGCCTACCGTGAGGGAAGTGCCATAGAAATCGATGCTAAAACCAGTGGCTGTGTGATAGAGATAAACCATGGTCGGTGTATTTAAATCACCAAGTTTGTATTCATATCTTCCTTCCCACTTCACCAACGCCCGGTCGGAAACGAGTTTCTGGGCATCAATACGAGAGGGATGGCTTTCTTGACTTTCTGAACTTTCCTCAAAAGAAAAAACGCTGCTTAAGCTTGTTGGTTCATTGTTGCATCCTGCGATAAGAGTGAGGCAACAAAGACTAAGGAGAGGGACAAATCGCTTTTTCATAAAAGAAATCTTGAATCGAGGGGCAGCGTCATTGCGCCACCCCTCGAAAAACAGGAATAATTAAGCCTTTGCGGTTTGGACGAAATCTAAGAACGAAGCGATCAATGTAGCATGATCATCGAAGGCGGTAGTCAATTGATAAGCGACGCCAGTATCATACCCCCAAGAAGCGTCAAGGGCGGCAGAGATCTGGGCCGATTCTCCATTGACGGCAACTAAGCCTTTCGTGGATTTATTGGTTCCGAAGGCTTCGCGACCAACAACGATATCCGCCGCTTTATCGGCTTCGTAGCCATTGATGGTGGTTGCCAAGTCGCCTAAGGCTTGATCGGAAATAATTTCATATTGGACGTTCTTGCCAGAGGCAGCTGTGGTTGCTTTAAAAGCGGTCATCAAATCGTTCGCGTTATCGTCAGTCATCCACGTGGATGGATTCTTGGCGTTGCCAGTATTGATGACAACGTGGAGATCGTAAGCAGGAATCACATCGCCGACGGTAACGTTGCAGGTGGCGGAGAATTCGCCTTCATCTAAGACACCATCTTTATCGGCATCGACAAAAGCAGTAACGACAGCGTCGCCTTTGGCCACGCCAGTAACAAGGCCATCGACAACCGTGGCGATAGTTTCATCACTAGAAGTCCAAGTGACGCTTCCATAAGCGGTCGCTTCCAATTTCTCAGTCGCGCCTTGAGCGATGGTGATTTCGGTTTTATTGAGGGTCAATTTGCCATAATCTGGTCCTGCATTGCTAAGCAAGGCATAAAGGCTGGCGGCAAGTTCATTATGGAGAACACTCTTTGGAACGAGAACATAACGAGCGGTATCTTTAAACCAGCCTGGGCCAACTTTCGTCGATTCATAACCGGTAGCGGCACCGACATGACCGGTGCCTGTCTTTCCTAAATTCGAAGAACCGATGACTAAGTCGGCTTCGACCGAATTGACTTCGCTGGCGAAATCAGCATCGGCTTTGGCAATGTAATTCCAAGAAATCGGCTGATCAGCGCCAACCATTTCTTGGGCTAAATCTTTGATGCGGTTGGATTCTTCTTCCGTAATCTTGTCTCCGCTCTTGCCGGCGTTGACATAGGCGATGAGCTTATAATCGGTGGCATCGACGGTGACTTCGACTTCTTGCGAAACGAGGCCTAATGTGGCAGTGATGAAGGTTTTTCCTTCGGCAACACCAGTGATGACGCCTTCTTCAGTAACGGTGGCAATGGTTTCATCGGCACTGCTAAAAGCAACTTTTCTGGTTTCGCCTTCGGCATAGCTTACACTGACCGTCTTGGTGGCATTAGGACGCACTGTGACAGCGCTATGGTCTAAGGCAAAATAGTCCGGGCCGTTTTCTTTTAATAAATCATAGACGGCGGTAGCAAGTGGGAAATGAGAAGCGCTGGTAGCTTCGGCAACACCCATATAACGGCTTGTGTTGGTGAACCAGCCGGTTCCCAGTTTGATCTTGCCATAGCCATCTGCTTCAGCAAGAGGAACGCCGACGCCATCTTTATAAAGGTTGTTGCCAGAGATCAAAAGGTCTGGTCTTACTAAGCTGGACATGGCGTCTTCGTTGAAGGCACTGTTGCCCATTCCGAATTTGTATCTCCAAGCAACTTTCTTGCCTTCTAAGGCGGCGATTTTGCTGCCTTCCGTCTCTAAACGGACGAATTCTTCTTCCGTGATATAGATATTTTCATCGGTTCCGCCCCAAACCCAAATGATTAAATCTTGCTCGATTGGGGTTGGTGTGAATTTGGCGAAAAGATTGAGATCTTTGGTGATCGAATTGGTTTCGAAATTCCAGGCAGTTTCTGCTCCGGATTCATACCATCCGTCAAAGACATAGGTGAAATCTTCATCTGCTTCTTTGACAGGGTCTGTGGCTGGTTTGCTAGCATAAGATCCAGAAGTGACCGTTTGAACGCCATATTCTTCGCTGCCGACGAAGAAGGTGACGGTGTAGCTGCTCGCTGGTTCTTGCGATTCGTGGCTGACAGGGACATCTTTGGAGTCGACCGACGTATCTCCTTGTTCCTTTTCACCACAACCGGCAAGTAACCCAAGCCCGAGGAGCGCGCTAATAGAGAGGGTCGCAAGTCTCTTTTTCAACATGTTTTATCCTCCTTGTTGAATGAATTCGGAAAGAGAGAAAGACTTCTTTGCCCAAAAAATGAAAAATCAAAAGTTGATAAAAACCGCTTTTGATTGTTTCTCTCTCTTTCCATTTGTTTATCTTATTGTAGTCAAAAATGTTTATTTTTTATTAAAAATTCCCGATTTTTCGTTTTAGAATTCTTATTTTTCAATAAGTTATTCTTATGATATAATCTTCTCATGACCTTCACTCAGTTGCTTTATTTTACGACCGTTGTGAAATACAACAGCATTACTAAAGCCGCCAAATCTCTTTATGTCTCCCAACCGGCCGTTTCTTTGGCCATCAAACAGTTGGAAGAAGAGTTTGGGGCCGTTTTATTCCTTCGCAACAACAATCAATTGGAACTCACCGAGGAAGGAAAATATTTCAACACTTTGGCCATTCGTTTGCTAGATGAATATAAAAATGTCGAGGAAAGAATGCATCGTTATGTCCGGAAGGCAGAAGTCTTACGAATCGGAATCCCTCCGATGCTTGGCGCCTTTTTATTCCCCCCAATCTTAGAAGAATTCTCCAAAGAACACCCTGACGTCCAAGTCGAATTGACCGAATATGGATCGATTCAAAATCGAAGAGCCGTGGAAAACCACGAAATCGATATCGCCCTCACCGTCATCGAAGGGGACGATATCAGCAAAAACCTGGAATATCAGAAAATCGGGAGAACCCATTTGATCTTCATGGTCGACAAAAACAGCCGCTTGGCCGGACGCACTTCTCTAGATATCGAGGATATCGCCGATGAGCCATTGGTCATCATGAAGCAAGACTGTCTACAGGCGAAGATCGTCTTTGACGAATATAAGAAACACAACATCAACCCAAACGTCAAAATCAGAACCAACCAGCTGACCACGATGAGAGAGCTGATCGCCACGGGCAAATATGGGGGTTTTCTCTTCCATCAACTGAGCAAGAGTGACGAAGAATTGGTAGGTATCCCGTTCGAAAACCCTTTGGAATTGAATATTGTCGTCGCCTGGAACCGCAACGCCAAAATGACGCCAATCATCAATTCCTTCATCGATTTCATCACCCATAAAGTCGAGGCAAAATAGAAAAAAGCACCCTGATTTTAGAATTGGGGTGCTTTTCCACTTCTTTCCTGGTTTTATTGAACGATGACTTCGCAAGGAAGATTAAGGATTTTCGCCACTTTTTGAATGGTGTGGATATGTCTTCCTATGGCCGC
>CADBIO010000042.1 GCA_902794835.1 uncultured Erysipelotrichaceae bacterium | reverse complement strand
GCGGGAAGGCCAAAGTTCATACCCGGGCCGAACCATCCGTGGAGAAAGTATGTCCTAAAGGTCAAAAAAGACTAGAAACAAGTTACCGGATAATGACATAATTCTGATACAAAAAAATCCTCAATACGAATTGTATCAAGGACTAAGTTCTTAGATGGTGCCCGAGGCCGGAGTCGAACCGGCATGGGTTATTCGCCCGAAGGATTTTAAGTCCTTTGCGTCTACCATTTCGCCACTCGGGCACGCTATTGGTCCCCCGTGAGAGACTTGAACTCTCGACCCCTTGATTAAAAGTCAAGTGCTCTACCACTGAGCTAACGGAGGAAAACGTGGCTGGGGTGACTGGGATCGGACCAGTGTATGACAGAGTCAAAGTCTGTTGCCTTACCGCTTGGCTACACCCCAAAGAAAATAAATGGTGGGCGAAGATGGATTTGAACCACCGAACCCGAAGGAGCTGATTTACAGTCAGCCGCGTTTGGCCACTTCGCTATTCGCCCACGACCACCTCGCACGTTTTTTTCAAGTTGGTGGATGCTACAGGGTTCGAACCTGCGACCCCCGCCTTGTAAGGGCGATGCTCTCCCGCTGAGCTAAGCATCCACGGGTGCTCGCCTAAACGTGCGAAAAATAATATATCATTCAAGCAAAGAGTCGTCAATTATTTAAAAACTTATTCCGAAAAAAGTTTCTTAATTTCGGGAAAATAGGCATTCTAACGATAAAAAAAGAGCCCCATTTGAGGCTCTTAGAATCAATATCCTGGTTTCCCAAGAAGATGGAACATATTTCGTTTGTAGACTTCAACGCCTGGTTGGTCAAATGGATTTACCCCATTCAGGTAAGCGCTCATGGCGCAAGATTTCTCAAACCAGTAGAAGAGATAGCCAAGGTTATGGGCGCTCATGCGTTCCAATTCGAGAACGACGTTATTGTTTTTCCCGACTTTAGTATGCGCTTCGATCGTGCCTTCATAAGCTTTGTCTTGAATGCTTCCCAAGCCCATCCCAGCAAGGAAATTAAGATGGTCAAGGTCTTGCTCATCGGTCGGGACTTTGATCCAATGACGATGATGGGTCAAATGAAGCGTCGTCTCAAAGAAACAATGGCTTCCTTGTTGAATGAATTGCCCCAACGAATGCAAATCTGTCGTGAAAGTGGCGCTGTCAGGCAAAAGTCCTTTTCCTTCTTTGCCTTCCGATTCCCCGAAAAGTTGTTTCCACCACTCGCCAAGTTGGACGAAAGAAGGGACGTAGGTGATAAAGAATTCGACTTGTTTTTGATATTCTGACCATAAGGCATGGCGGATGACGGCATATTTATAAGCCTCATTGACATTCAAATCGGGATTCATCGTGTCTAAACGGGCCTCTGCAGCCCCAGCAAGCATTTCATCCACATCGATCCCCGCGGCCGCGATAGGAAGCAAGCCCACTGCCGTCAAAACACTATAACGTCCACCGATATCGTCAGGAATCACAAAACGTTCATATCCTTCCTGGACCGATAAGGTGTATAGGGCGCCTCTGGCTTTATCTGTGGTTGCAAAGATGGCTTTGCGAGCCGCTTCAACGCCATCCCGTTTTTCCAAAAGATTCCTCAATAAACGGAAGGAGACGCTAGTCTCGGTGGTTGTCCCTGATTTGGAAATGACATTAATCGCGAATTTTTTGTCCTGGAGATATTCCATATTTTCTTGGATGTAGGTCGGGTCTAAGCTTTGCCCGAGATAAATAATCTCCGGCTTATTGCTACGGAAGGTGCCTCTGAGAGCTTCAATGGCTGCGCGGGCGCCTAAATAAGAGCCGCCGATCCCGCAGACGACTAGAATATCGTAATTGTCACGGATATATTGACCCGCTTTCTTGATTCTTGCCAATTCTTCCTTATCGTAATTGATTGGCCAATCTAACCAACCGAGGAAATCATTTCCTAGGCCTGTCTTATTGACGATCATGTCGTTGATTTCGTTGACGCGCGTCTGGTATTTTGCGAAATCGATATGGTCAACTAAGTGTTCTGTTTTTGTTTCGATGATCATTGTCTTGCTACTCCTTCTTGTTTTCTTCTGCAATCCATTCGGGAAGTTTCTCCTTCAGTCCGGAGAAT
The DNA here is from genome assembly GCA_902794835.1 of uncultured Erysipelotrichaceae bacterium. Taxonomy (GTDB): domain Bacteria; phylum Bacillota_I; class Bacilli_A; order RFN20; family CAG-826; genus UBA4951. The sequence goes on along the minus strand of CADBIO010000042.1, from coordinate 7,665 downwards.
GAAATATTTCCTTCCTCGATCTTACGTTTGGTGATGGAACCTCTTCTTTCCGCGTGAGTCAGTTGCTTCAAAGAGACTTTCATTGAACCGTTTTCTTCATCCAGGGCGATGACTTTCACTTTGTAGATATTTCCCACTTTGACCAAATCGGGGAAAGAATGAATGTAATGATTTGAAACTTCGCTGATATGCAATAATCCCGTCTCATTGCCGTCAAACAAAAGAATCGCATAACGGGGGTAAACCTTAACAACGGTGCCTTCGAGAATGTCTCCAATTTTAGTTCGACTCATTTTTTCTCCATGAACAATGCCGCATCCGCACGCTCGGTTATTTTGAGATTCGTTTTGTCACCCAAAACGATTTTAGGCGCTTTGCCTGTAACCGACACATACAAAGAGCCTTCATCAGTATAGTCCTTTAAATGGTTTTGTGAACGCAAAAAGCATTCAAAGAGAGAAGAAAAGCGGAATGTCTGTGGGGTTTGTAACTGATAGACCGTCTTTCTTGGCAAATAGCGTTTAATCCGAGACCCATCTTCGCTAATGGCGATAGAATCACTTGCCGGAATGGCGGTGACCGCCGCTCCATATTTTTCGGCCATTTGGAAATGTTCTTCAATGAGCGAAAGCGAAAGATTTGGGCGATCGCCGTCTTGCAGCAAAATCAAAGATTCGGGGTTGAGGTTGTTTTCGGCGAGATAACGCAACGCCGAAAAAGCACTTTCTTCGCGGCAATTCCCACCTACCACGATGGCATGTTGTTTCCGGAATCCACATCGTTCCAGAAGAGATTCGGTTTGCGCAACGTATCCTTCGGGAACAACATAGACAATAAAATCGATGGCGGATTTTTCTAATGCCTCGGCAGCATAGGCGAAAAGCGGTCGTTCCCCGAAAAGGACATATTGTTTCGGAAGATCGCCTCCAAAACGGCTGCCATGGCCACCGAGCAATAGGACACCGACTTTTAAAGGATTCAAAAAATTCATCGTGCCCATTTTAGCAAAAAATAAGACCATCTTCATTAAGAGATGGTCTCGATTGGCTCAGTCGATGATTTTATTTTGACTTTCCCGCAAAGCAAGCGATTCGTTGATCGAAATGCCCTGAAGCATTAAGCGCATGATCTTGTCGAGTTCTTTTCCGGCCCGATAATCCGCTGGGCAGACATAATTGACGCGGCCATCGACGAAGAGTTCTTGGACAAGGTCTTCTTTGCCTCGGGGATAGACAGCAATCGATTTTCCACCGCTGTTTTTCGCCACGATCATGGCAGGAATGTCCGTCATCCCGTCGCCGATATAAATCATATTGGTATAAGGGACACGGCGATCGGGTTGTTTCTCGTTGACCCCTTTATCGTCGGTAACATCCATAGCGCCTTTGGAAACGCGATAGAAATATTGCGTTTTCTGGGTGAAATTAATCGCCAATTTCGGCCACACGGCCTTCCCGGTTTCAGGATCGAAATAGAATTCGCAACCATAGATGACCTTGAATTCTTTGGCGATGGCGCATCCTTCGATAATCTCTTTGTTGCCAGAAGAAACCAGATAATGTTCTACCTTCAGGCCAAATTCTTTGCCATATTCATTGACCCGCCCAAACCATTCAAGGACGCCTGGCCAGAATTCAATGTTTCTGCCTTGTTCCGCAAGCCATTTTTCCGTCATTCGAATGCCTTTTTCTTCACAGGCCTTTTCCATGACATAAAGATAGCCGAGGGTTCTTTCCATCCCCGTCTTGGCGCAAAAATCCGTGGTCTTTTTCCAAAATTCTGCCGGAGTCATCCCCAAAGCAGGAATAAAGCCGAAATTCTGCATGTCGCTTTTGGCAAGCGTGGAATCAAAATCATACAAGATTGCAACAATAGGTTTTTTCATAAGCTCCACTCTTTGAGTGACTTTAGTTTAAACGAAGTGAAGATAAAGGTCAAATCGAGCCAAGACGGCGGCCGTTTTCCCTTTTTTCCCACCATAAATAGAAAACGGTAAAATTTGCCTTTTAGACAGAGGAAAACTAAACTAGTGCCATGGAATGGTGGCAAATTCTCCTTTACGTCCTCTCCTTGTTGGCTTTGGTCTATATCATCGCCTTCTTCTATTCTTTGGAATCGATTATCACTTTCCGAGGAAAATTGAAGAAAAGGACCATCGCCTTATCCGTCTTGCTTTCGGAAAAGAAAGACGTACTTTTATCGCTTCATACGATGATTGAAAACAATGGGTTAAACCAGGATGATGCCATCCGTAAAAGTGCCGCCCAGGTACGGTGGCTGAAAATCAGCAAACTCAAGGCCAAAGACATCGCCAACGTCGTTTTCGTTTTATCCGATTTGCAAAAACGGCTGGTCTTGTTTGGGAATTCTCACCAGCTGTCCGACAACATGGAATTTATCACCTTCACCGATACCCTGGCAGATCTTGACGCCAATTACCGCAGAACGGCGGCAATCTTCAATAGTGACGTGGAAGGGTATGAGTATTGGCGGAAATCGCCGCTTTTCCGTTTTTGGTTTTGGATCGATGGATTCCGGCCGATGAATCGGTTGCCTTAAAAATAAAGCTCATAATCAACAAGCCCATCATAGAAATCTTTCTCGTGGGAAACGATAATGACGCTCCCTTCGTAACGCTCAATCGCGTCAAAGAGGGCGTCTTTTGCTTTTTGGTCCAAATGGTTGGTTGGCTCATCAAGAACCAAGAAATTGCTCTTTTTGAACGTCATTAAAGCAAAACGAGTTTTCGCCACTTCTCCGCCGGAGAGTTCTTTCATGGGGCGCAAGGCGATTTCTTTTCTGACCCCGCAGGATCCTAACGCCTTGCGAATCTGGGTGTTATTGGCTTCAGGATAGCGGGCGTGCAAATAGTCGAAAGGCGAAAGATTAAGGTCGATTTTCTCGTCTTGATTGAAATAATTGATGACCGTCCCTGGCAAAAAGGAATATCCTCCCCCTAGAGAAGGGATTTCGTTGAGGATGGTTTTTAAGAAGGTGGTCTTGCCGACGCCGTTTTGGCCAAGAATCGCGATTTTTTCGCCATCATTCAACTCGAAGGCGATAGGATCGAGCAATGGCTTGTCGTAGCCAATCACGAGATTTTCCACGACGAGCGGAATCCTTCCTACTGAATGGGTGTAAGGAAAAGAGATGAAAACATTTCCTTCTTCTTTGGCCGGGGCTTCCATACGGTCTAAATGGGCCAGTCGGGCGCGATGGGATTTGGCGGCACGGGCAGAGGTGGCACGGACGATATGACGAGCGATAAAATCCTCTTCTTTCTTGATGTAACGTTGTTGGGCGGCATAATCTTTTTTGTATTGTTCCTTATCGATTTCATGCTGAATCAGATAATGCTCATAGTTGCCTTTATATCGAGTCAATGTCTGGTTCTCTAAGACAAAGACCACATCTGCGATTTGCTTCATGAATGCTTGATCGTGAGAAACAACGAGGAACGCCTTCGGATAATTTTGAAGATAACGGGCGAGCCAGGCAACTTGGGTCTGATCGAGGAAGTTCGTCGGCTCATCCATGATCAAAACATCTTTTTCTTCCAATAGCATCTTGGCAAGATACGCTTTTTCTCTTTGACCGGAAGATAATCGAGATAACGGGGCCTCTAGATGGCTCTGATCAAAACCAAGACCGTCGGTCAGACGCCCGACTTTTTCTTGTAGGCCGTAGAAATTTTTCTCATTCAACTCATCTTGGATTCTTTCAGCCTTCTCAAGGATTTTTTCGAAATGGTCGGGGTCGGTTGCGCTTTGTTCATAAAGGCGCTCCATTTGTTTCTCTTTTTCGAACAAATCCTCATACACGCCATAAAGATATTGATACACAGGCATATCCTGAGCGACTTTCAATTGCTGGTCCAGATAAGAGAAAGTCGTGCCCTTTTCCCAGATGATTTTGCCTTCATCAGGGGAAAGTTCTCCCACGATCATGCTAAGAAGCGTCGTTTTCCCTGAGCCATTGACGCCGACTAAAACGCAATGCTCGCCAGGATTCATCTTCAAGGTGATCCCTTTGTAAAGCTCTTTGTCAGAATAATTAAATTGGATGTTGCTCAGTTCAAGTAATGCCATAACCGGCTAAGACTATAACATGTTTTGCCGACAATTCCTAAGAATTGAGAACTTGATTTGCATTTTATCAGTTTTAGATTATGCTTAAATTGCTAGTGAGTTTTCTCACTCGACATAGGAGTGAAGATTATGAAAAAACGTGTCATATTGCCTATTGCTTCAGTCCTTTCCCTGCTCTTTTCATGCGGGGGGAACAACGGAAACGAGAAAAGCGCAGAAGAATATAAAAATCCATTGAACAGTTACGAAGAAACGCTGGTCAAAAAAAGCGCTTTGGAACATCTTTTCGATCTTTCTTCGGTACAGATCACGACCAAGAACATCAACGACGATGAAAAACTTTTTGCTAAAAACGGCTCCCGCGCCGTCAGTGCCAATAGCAGCACTTCTTCCAGCATGACCTCGATTTACAACAATCGCGTCATCGTCTCCGATACGGTCGTCACCTCTTCGAAAACCTCTTTGGGGGTTAAAGTCACGGAATCTTATCAAACCAAAAGCATGATCGCCGTTTTAAACAATCCCTCAGAAATGATCGAAAAGGGTTCTTTGACAACGACTTATGGTCTCTATAAGAAAAGCTATTACAAAGCTTCTTCGGCTAAGGAATTCGGTGTCACGTATGACTTGCTTGACATGAATTTCGCTAATGAAGATAACCTAGAATACAAATGGAAGAATTATCTGATGACGACCTATGATTCAATCACGGGCACCAATTACAATTTCTTCCGTGACGACGATAATAACGTAGAGGCGTTATATTCCTCCAGCTCCAAAGCCACAGTCGCCAATCCCGTCTTTCCTTATGACGCCACCAAGAGCGTGACAAGCATTTCCAGCACCATCGCCTCTTTGCAATTGTCCTCCGTTTCTGATGGCTACCAAATTAGGTCAGGCACATTCTCCTCGGACGTGGACTATATCTCTGATTATTTTGGGAACCCTTTGGACGATGGCAACGTCTCCCATACGGAAACGAACACCAATTATTTCTATCATCCAACTGCTTTCGCCGGCACGCCTTTTGGGGCGATGGAATATTGGACGCTGGATTCTCATACTCCGGTATTGGAAATCAATTCAGAAAAAGTCAATAGCACCACTAAAACCTTTACCGACATCACCCGTGATTATCAGCAAACTTATGGCACCGATGAATACGCCTTTGAATTAACCTTCGTCCCAACCATCGAGGACGCCATCTATACTTTGACGGACAAATCCGATGAATCGTTCTATAATGCCGAGCATTTCCTTTTGGATAAAAACGTTTCTGTCGAAATCAACGAAAATGGCTCTTTCTCGCTAAAAGAATTGGGGACGCCGATAAGAATTCAAGCGGTTTTCTCGAGTGATTTTACGAGCAATACCATCACGATCGGCTTGGCTTAAAAAATGAAAATCTATTTGATCGTCGGAAATAATGTCAATTTAGGATCCTTCTCTTTTGAGAGGGGTTCTTTAAAAATCGGCGTGGACCATGGCGCGTTCCTTGCCCTATCTAACGGCGTGGACTTAGATTATGCCGTCGGCGATTTTGACAGTTGTGATTCTTCGGAACGTGACTTGATTTTTCAAAAAGTGAAACACGTGATTCTTTTGAACCCCATCAAGGACGAAACGGATACAAACTATGCCTATCAGGAATTTAAAGACCAAAAAGATGTCTCTTTTGTGATTCTTGGGGGGATCACAGGAAAAAGGATTGAACATTTTTATGCCAACCTGGAACTCGTGATGAAAGACGAACGGGTTTGTTTGCTTGACAACGACACCCTTATTAGCCAAATTAGCCATGACGTGTCATGGAAAAAGGATGAATATCATTATCTTTCCTTCTTCCCAATCGAAGAGGAAGCCATTCTTTCCCTCAGGGGTTTTGCCTATGAGGGAGAAAAGATACTTTTAAAGAAAGGGAAAGGGTTGGGGATTTCCAATGAAATCGTGAAAGAGGAGGCTCATTTGATTTTAAATAAGGGGAAATTGCTCTGCTTTCGATCCAAAAACGACAATTGACATTTCCTTGTTTCCTTAGAAAGTGATAAAGTGTTTGTGGCCGTATGGCTCGGGGAGCATCCTGGTAGATTGCTGAGAGGTCACTTCATCGTGACGACCCGTAACCTGATCTAGATAATGCTAGCGTAGGGATCTTTGTTTCCGCGCCCATTTTCTAGAAGCGCGGTTTTCTTTTTGGAGGACTTTATGAAACGAAAAGAAAAAATTTGGAGCGTTAGGACCATCGCTGAGATTGGGATCTTTGCCGCTTTAGGCTATGTCTTGGATTTGTTGGCGGGAATCTACTCTTCTCCCCTTTTCCCTAATGGAGGGGCCATCGGAATCGCAATGCTTTGTGTTTTTGTCGTCAGTTTCCGTCGTGGCTTTCTGCCAGGGATGCTGACGGGCTTAATCATGGGCTTATTGGATATTCTGGATGGATTCTATGTCATTTCTGGCGCGGAATGGTACATGTCTTTCCTCCAGGTCGCCTTGGATTATTGGTTAGCTTATCCTTTAGCGGGCTTGGCGGGTGTTGTCGCTATTCTCGTTAAGAAAGCAGACACCAAAAAGAAAATGGTTCTTTGGGTGAGCATCGGGTGCTTGATCGGCGGTTCCTTAAAATATATTTCTCACGTTCTTTCTGGCGCGATTTTCTGGGGCGCGGATGCCGGCTCCTTTGCTTGGAGCTTCAAGGATTCCACGATCAGCCCGTGGGCCTATTCTTTCATTTACAATATCGCCTATATGGGGCCTGATATTTTCTTATGCACCCTTTTGGCGGACGTCCTCATCGTCATCTGGCCAAAAGCGATTCACCCAGAAGAGGGTTGGTCATTAGAGAAACAGACCGCGGTGGAAGCGAAATGCGTCGAGCATCCAACAAGCCAAAAAGAAAAGGAGGGAAAATAATGAATCCCGACCACAGATATACAGAGCCAATCACGATGTTGATTGGAAGCGGCGTTAGCTTTCTTACGGCATTAGTCGCTTATATCGTCACCGCCTTAAAAGGCTATTATGATGACGGTTTTGGCGTTTCTTATCTTTATGGCAGAAAGGATTTCTTAATTCTCACGATTTCTTCTGCTTTCCTAGTAGGCTTGGCCGCTTATTTGATTATCCAAGCCGCTAGGAAGAGAAAAACCGAGGATTGGGTCCGACCCGTCCTTTTGGCCTCTTCCACAGCCGTTTATGGTTTCTTCATCCTCGCAGAAGCCATTAAACCGTTGATAAAAGGAGAATTTATCGGAGAGAATCTCGAGGAAAATATTTGTCTGCTGGTTGCCTCTTTCTTTGGGTTGTTGGCCATCGTCCTTGGCTTGGTGTTGATCGTTAACCTCGCCACGAAGAAAATGGCGTACCATTCCTTATATGCGACGGTTTTCTTGATGGCTTGTTTTGCTGCCTCGATTGGCGTTTATTGCATCTCCAGGGGAATTTCTAGCCTAAAGTTAAATGACTTATTTTATGCGATTTCCTTGTTTGTCATTGCAGGAGCCTTTGCCTTACAATCAATTTCGCTGATCATTGGGGCGAAGAATATCGAGAAATTCTAATCGTTCCAAAAATAAAAAAG
>CADBIO010000041.1 GCA_902794835.1 uncultured Erysipelotrichaceae bacterium | reverse complement strand
TCCGAAATCTCCTTTGGTAAAAATACGAACAACATAATTCCAAAGCTGAACTGGAATTGGGTCGTAATATCCTCTGGCTTCATATTGAAGCCGAATTAATTCGGCATCTTTACCAAGGGAGGCATCAATGGTCAACGGCAGAGATTTGATCAAAACAAAGCTGATTACCATGATGATTGCAAATGTCACAACTAACAACCCTAGACGCCTAAGGATGTATTTGAACAAGTACATAATCGTTTCACTCCTTTGCAAATCATATCATAAAGCATAGCTTTATAGAATAAGTTAAAGATTTACTATAAAATGTGGGACGGCATTTTGGGGCCGCCCCACAAATCATGTTGATGTAGATGAGTCCGGTTAAGGATTAAGCTTTGTAATCGAAACCAGCCTTAACGTTGGCCCATTCGCCATCGGTGTACTTATAGGTTAAGTAACGGACGCCACCATAGCCCATGAAGGTGTTATAGGTTCTGGTCGCATATTCAACCTGATAAGAGAGGATGGTTGCAGAATAGTAGTTATAGAGTGGGACCGTGTAGTAGGTTTTGAGGATTTCGCCTTCAAGAGCAGCGATGATTGCGCACTTGACCGAGGAATCAGCTTCAGAGAAGTCGACATAATTGGCATGGGCGGAGCTTGGGTTCGCATTCAAAGAGCACCACCAATCCCAGAGGGACATCGTGTAGTTGTGTTCTTCGACATCATCACCATACGGGTTGAAGGTCAAAGAGGCAGCAGACGTATCCCAAGCCGCAGAATACATATAATCTGGGGAGAGATAAGCCATTAACATGTAACCTGGATCCCAGGCAGCACCACTCCAACCACCGGTGCAGATTTCATATTCACCAGCGCGGAAGGATTCGCCCCATTTGTCGCCTTTTTCGACTTTGTCGAGTTCAATCTTGCCTTCCAATGGGGTGCCTTCAGCTAAGACGGAGAAGGAGGCTTGTAAGAAGTTGACAATTCGGGTGAAAGCTTCGTTATCGGCTGCAGTACCGACGGTCAAAACAACTTTATCCGTTGCTGCTTCGGCAGTGCCTTTGATATCGCCAGCACCAAGAGCGGCGTTATAAGCGGAAACCAGTTTTGTTCTCGCTTGGGCAAGATCGAAACCAGTGATGGAGTTAACGGCTTCGTCTAAGCTTCCGAAAGTGGTGTAATCAACGCCATAGACTTCGCAAAGAACTTTCTTAGCGACGTCGGTGTTACGGTAGCAGCCTTCGGCGCCTTTGCTGACGTCATAATAGTGCATCGAATTGAAGAGACCGAAGCCGGTTTGAGAGGCGGTCGTGCAAGCTTGAGTATAGGCAGCGCGATCCACAGCAAGCGAAAGGGCGTTGCGGAAATCTTTTTGGGCAAGGATAGTCTTGTTGACACCATCCGATTCACGGTTCTTCAACGCTTCATAAGAAGATTGAAGCTGCATGGAACCGACATAATCGTCTGGAGTGAAGACGGCACGTTGAGAATTCTTATATTCATTGGCAATCGTGACATCCATGCCGATGGAGGTCAAATCACCTTGCTGGAATTGTAACCAAGCGGTTTGCCAGCTTGTGATGACATCATAGACGATGTCGGTGGTCTGGTATTGACCTTTGTATTGGTCGATGCCGAAGCCGAACCAATTTTCGTTCTTGGTTAAGGTGAATTGTTTATCGAGTTGGAAGCTCTTAAGGCTATATGGGCCCCAGGAAGCGGTCTTATCTAAAGTGGTATTGTAGGTCGTGGTCCAAAGTCCGCCTTCGCTTTCTGGCTCAACTCTGCATTGCTCATAGAGATCTTTCTTAACGAGAGGGAGGCTAGAGAGGTTATAAGCGGCAAGGTAGCTTAAACCGATATCATTGCCTTCTTCATCGTATTTTTTCAAAAGCAATGGGTTGTCTAAGACCAAGACGAATTTATAATCGCTGTCGGCTCTCTTGAAGAAACCAACTTCACTGAAATCCATTTCACGGAAATCTGCGCCGAGATAGGCCATTTCTTGCCATTCCATGTAAGCATAGTCGCCCTTTTTTTCAGCATAGGCGGCTAAGCTTTCCTCTCCATGCCCGACGATAGCGATCCAGTTTTGGAGATGGACGATATTTTCGGCCGTTAACATGAGTTCGCCAGCTTTGTTGGCTGCTGCGACAAGGGCGGCACCGTCGCCATCTGGAGTGTCATAACCTGCTTTAACATAGGCGGCTAAGCCATTGTTGCCCCAGTTACCACCACTGGTGACTTTTAATTGAATATCATGGAAGACGTCGGTCTTATTGCCTTCGGCATCAAGTTCATAGAAGCCCCAGCCTTTGCCTTCAACGGTTTCAAAACGATCCATCGGGATATATTCGTCATCGCCATGATTCGAAGAAACGATTGGGGATACGTATCCGTGACTTCCTTGATAAACATAATCTCTGGCATTGGCGATGACAATTGCGCCATTATAGTAGGAGTCAGCACGATAATGTTTATAAAGAGGGTTTAATTGTTCCTTCATACTGTAGATGAAGTCGTCTGCGTTGATTGGAGTACCATCGTCCCATTTGAGATCTTCACGTAACGTGATTTCCCAAGCAAAACCAGCATGTTCACCAGCGGTTTTTGGAACGTTGTAAAGGCCTGCGAATTCAGAGGTAACATCTCTCAAAGCGGTTGCCGCAGAATAGTCAATGCTGTAGCCGCCTTCAACGATCTTACCATCGGCATCAAATTCGAAGTTATATTCGAATAGATTGCTGTTAATCCAGTCCATGATCTCGGTGTCATTGTTATCTCTGTAGCTCAATTGGTTCCAGTTGGATGGCGAAACAGTCACATACGTGTGATAAGTATAGGTTGTCGCACCACTTCCGGAATTGCCACAAGAGGCAAGTGAGACGCCTGCTGCAAGAAGAGCCAGGACTAACAAATTTTTAGTTTGTTTTCTCATTTTCGGATTCTCCTTTCATTTTTACGGCTCCCAAATCCTAGAGGAGCGTGATTATAGTCAAAATTTAAGTGGGGGTGAGAAATTGTCAATTATTTTTTTCAAAATCTGCAGAAAATTTTGCGTTTATGGGCCTTTTTGTCGGAAAGTAAGCGCTTCCAATTAGTGAATTAAAAAGATATGATCGGGCATTTTTTCTCTTTTTGGGCAAAGAGACGATCGTTGTTCATTGTTTCCATCTAATAAGGTTTAATAGCGTGCTCGTGTGCACGAGATGGGCAATTCAAGGTGGTACGGATCATCGGAAGAAGAAAACCCGCAACCGATTGGTTTTTCGCTCTTTTTCTTCTTTTCCGTTCCTTGGGTGAAAATCGCATTAATGTAATCGCTTAAAAAAGTTATAATCTAGACAGCCAACTTCAGAGGTTCTTATGAAGAAATGTTTTAATTTGTTTTCTTTATTTGCCTTCTTTGGCGATTGGCTTCCGATGGATTCGTTGCTTGGCAACCCCAATGCAAGAAGAAGGACATACGTATCGGCATAAATGACATCCTACACAGCGCGCGCCAAGGAGTCTTGGTCTTCTCGTTTTAAGATCGAAAATAATGGCTTGATGGCCTCCGTCATAACAAGAAATCGCACAACGTCCGCAGCCAATGCACTTCTCTAAGTCGAAAACAGGAAAAAGAATGGTGTCTCTTTCCAAAGAGTCCAAATTGACCAGGGCATTGACCGATGCCCCTTTGAGTTGGCGGAGATTTTGAAGATGATGTTCCAAAAGATAATTTCTTAACCCAGAAAGCAAATCATCGATGATTCGATAGCCATATTGCATCACGGCCGTGGTAATTTGAAGAGAACCAGATCCTAGAAGGATGAATTCTAGCGCGTTGTACCAATTCTCGATTCCCCCCATCCCAGAGATATGCATCCCTTTTAATTCAGGACAAGAGGCCAAATCGGAAATAAAGCGCAGGGCAATCGGTTTCACGGCATTGCCAGAATAGCCTCCGAGGACAGAACTTCCTTTGACGTTTGGCTCTGGGGTGAAATCGTCTACACTGACTCCGGTGATGCTCTTGATGGTGTTGATTGCGGCGATGCCATCAGCCCCACCTCTTTTCGCCGCTAAAGCCATGGGCACCATATCGGTGATATTTGGTGTCATTTTGGCTAACACAGGAATGGTGCATCCTCTTTTTGCGGCTCGGGTGAATTTCTCAATCAGGGCCTCATCTTGACCGATGGTGACGCCTAAAGCCCCATCTTCCATGTTGGGGCAGGAGAAATTGCATTCGATGACATCCGCCCCTGCTTCTTGGCAAGTTCTAGCTAACATCTCCCATTCTTCTTCGTTTCTCCCCATAATCGAGGCAATGATGACTTTATTGGGATATTTTTTCTTCAAACGGCGGAAGATTTCCATGTTCTCTTCCACGGTGTGATCGGAAAGCTGTTCGATATTTTTGAATCCATAGAAGGATTCCGGACGATTGCGGGTGACGGAAAAACGAGGGGAGGCTTCGTGTTGGTCAAAGGTGCAGATGGTTTTAAAACAAGCGCCGGCCCAACCCATTTCAAAAGCTTTGGCGCACATCTCGTAATTGCTGGCAACGATGGAGGAAGACAAGAGGAAAGGGTTTTCCAATTTTACCCCGCAAACGTCCATGCTAAGATCGGGCTCAGGAAAATCGTCAGGGATTTCCAGACGATGAGCATTGACCTTCTTTAAGGCCTCCATAATCGCCTTAATCTGGACTCCTTGGCCTGCCGATTCCAAAACGCAGGCTTTTTCACTTTCCTCAAGGCATTTTAAATCCACGTCCATTGGAAAATCTTCTGCCGCTCCGTAGATGTTCTGAAAATATAAAGAGCGGATACGTGCATCTGGTTTTAGTTCCTTGGGACATTTTTTCGCGCAAGGCGCATCCTCACAAAGCACACAATGGCTGATTTCGTGTTGCAACGTCCAATCAATTGCAGTTTGGTGGGTGTCGATAACGCTTCTTTTGCTCATAACTTAAATATTTTAAACATTGATTAATTATTAGATTAAAAAATTAAAGGCTTGAGGTCAATCCGCGAAAGGGAAAAACCATCAATTATTGGGAATCAGGGAGTATTCGACAATCAGCACGCTAATGGTGAATGCCGACCAGTGATTGATCGTGCCGGTGAAAGCGTTTTGGATGCTCACCGTTTTCTCGCCATAGGCACTTAAATCATACACAAAGCCATCATCATAGGTTCCCGAATCAAAATCAGGGTTTTCTGGCCCTTGGAAGGTTGAGTCATAATTGATTTCTTGCCCGCCAATAGTTACTTTTTTACGTCCGTTGGTGGGTGAATGAGCGAATTTCAATTTCTCCAGTTTGACGGTGTATCCTGCTTTATCTTTGACAGAGATCTCGATCGAGCCCCCATTGCCTGCGGTGGCGCCGAATAATTGGATGCCATCGCTGGAGATGGCCATTTCCGTGCCGTATACGCTGGATTCATGGAAAGCATAATTCAAGGCAACATTCTCATCCTTGAAGATGGCCGAGCCATATTCATTGCTGTCGCCGGCTGGCTGAGAGAGGTCACTCATGGTCGCGGTGGCCCTGAACTGCGTTCTTGTCGAATCGATTCTTGTCAAGGTGACGATCGCGGTATAACTGTCTTCGTCCTTTTGATAGATCTTTTCCACATCAAAGGACCAGCCAAGTTTTTCCTCGTTGTCTAAACGATCGCCATAAACGAATTGTTGGGAGAAATCAGCGACGGAGAAATGATCGTTTTCTTTGAATAAATCATTGGTGGTAATCCCCGAGGTGCAATCCAACGCGGCGTTTTCGTCGTTTCTAATGAGGTGGACGACGTCAAATTCCGAATCTTTGTCCACTGTAGAATATTTGAGAACGTTGTTCCCATTTTCATAGACGTTTTGAGAAACGGTATGGTGATTGATGTTGTCTAAGAGAGAATTGACATGCCATACCCTAAAACCAACGTCTTGAAGATTGAATGTAGGTCTGCTGGCATCAAATTGATTGAGGCCTGTTGGAGAATAGAGTTCTAAGATCAGATATTCATCGAATAAGGAATTGTATTCATTCCAATCTCGAGAAAGGATAATGTTGTTGCCAGAGGATTGGAAATCATCAACCGAAATCGTGATTTTCTCCCCCACCTCATAGTCGCTAGAAACATAGATGTCAGGTTTGGTCCAGCCAATCATGTTCGTATGGTATGGCTCATGGCCACCACTGTCGTTGTCCTGCATGGAGAAATGGCCACAAGGATAGTTCTTTTGCTGCCCGCTCGTGGCGTATTCATACAAATCCACCGCCCCAAACATATGGCCAACTTCGTGGATCACATGGCAAGAGCCTCTGATGAAGCCTGAGGGGTTTACCTTCGATAGATCGGAAGAGGCGAGGACTTTTGATGTGTCTGTGGATTTGCTGAACCCATATATGCCGCCGAGGGCACAAAAACATGCCGTGTTGTAATGTCTCGCGCCGTTGGTATTCGCCCAAGCATAAGCGGTCGTTCTTTGCGTGCCGGCTTTGGTGCCGTAATAATAAGCCGTATAGAAAAGAATGACTCCATCCACGTTGCCATCGTTGTCAGCATCATAGCGGGACCGACGATCTTCTGAATGGCTTTCAAAATACCAATTGGTTGCTTCTTCGACTAAATCATAGGTCTTGGTCGCATTGTCCATATCCGGCCAGGAAGTCGTGGTTTCATTTTTGGTGTAAAAGTCGCTGACGGTCGCTTCGATATTGATTTTCCCGCGTGATTCGGTTTCGTAAAACGATTTGAGTGACCAGTAATTCGTGTTGGTTTTTTCCTCCAGGATTTTGGAGGCCAAATCCTCTTTGATTTCTTCTTTTTGCGACTCGGCGAAGAAATCTCCCGAATTGGAGAACCAAACTGGGATGACTAGGAATCTCAGATCCCCCTGATTGCTTAGATAGTGTCTTTCTCCATTGACGTTTTTCCCATAATCAATGAAATCAAACGCGGTATCTTTCGCTTCATAATCGGCGGAAACGAAGAATTTCACCGGATAACTGACAGTCTTTGTGATGTTTTCTTTTTCCCAAGAGAAAGTTACGGTTTTCTCGCTGGAGGAGAGGTCGGAAATCTCATAATGTAAGTCGGCAGAATCGCTGATTTCTTCTTCTTTGCCGCTTTCATAAACCGCAAAGAGTTGTCCCAAGATATGGAGGGCTCCGTTATGAATGACAAAATCATTGCCTTCGTTAGGCGCATAAAGATGATGCAACGGATTGGCTTTGATTCTAATGAGGATAATGAGAGATAGATTAGCAAAATTGACCGTCACGGAAGCTTCTCCGGAAGAGACCGCACGGATGGTGTTGGTGGCGGAGTCAATTTCCACCAAATCGCTTTCTGTGGACAGGACGTTGTATTTCAAGGAATTGTTATATTTGACTTGAAGGGTCAGGGACTCTCCCTGATATAGTTCGATGACGTCGTTCTCATTCAACGTTTCGTTGGTGGCGACGTTTCTCACTTCTAGAATATTTGTCGGCATTGGCGAGGCAGAGATGTGGACCCTAAGAAAAACGGTCGCCAGGAGTTTGCTGGTCTCCGCGCTTCTGACGCGGATGATGACTTCACCGACTTTGTTTTCGGCAATATCGTTGGCCGTGGTGATCCTGCCTTCCTCAGAAACTGCCATAAACTCAGAATAGGAATCGTCCTTAAGGGCGTATTCTTTGGAAAGAGAGACGTTGCTTTTGGTGTTTAGCAAGATTTGGTAGCTGTCGCCCGCGGCGAGGGAGAGAGAATACGTTTTGGATTGGCTATCAAAATCAAGGGTTTGGTCGTTGATTCCCACTTCGGCATATTCATAATCGGCGGTGTAGATGGTGGTAATGACATAGTGCGAATTGATGATTTTAGAGGAGCCTTTCTGATACAGCCTGGCGGTAAAAGATCCCACCTGGGTCTTGGTGATATCAGAATCGGCCGTCACCAAGCCCGATGAGGAAACCTGAAAGCCTTCCGCGTCCTCGCTGGCGGTATATTTCAATTCATATCCGTTTTTTAATTGATCGTCGATGTCGGTTTGTACTTGATACGTTTCGCCGGCATTCAAAACGAGTTTATAAAAGCTGCCATAGCTTTCTTCAACCCAGAAAAGTTTTTCGTCCTGAACCAGCGAAAAGTCCGTAATTTGATCTGCAGAAGATTCCCCTGTGCTGCTTTTGGAGGCGATAGGAAAGAATCCGCAAGAGCTTAACGTCATCGCAAACAGCCCAAGAAACCACAAATATTTCCTCATCCTGTTCATTGTTCCAATCCTTAACAATATTGATATATGGGTCGAAAATATCATAAACGAATTTGCCCGCATGAGAAACGATTAACGAAACAAGGGCAAACAGAGCGGATCTTTCCAGAGCCTATGGGATGGGGAAGCAGCGTTTTTGGAATCGAAATAGATCCGTTTTTATGGAAGCGGCTCGAAATCGTCGGCGACTTTAATCAAATGGAAATCAACGAAGGCGTTGGTGGCGTTATCGTCATAAGCGATGATAAGTCCCTTGGAGGCGTTATAGAAGGCCGTGTCTCTTCTTGCGATTTTCAATTTGTGTGGATTATCCCATTCAACAAAGCCTTCGTTGTTGATCAAATTGAGAACAAAAGAGGTCATATAATTATTTCTTTCGTCCACCGAATGAAAGACGACATCTAAAGCAAGAATGTCTTTTTGATACACCAAAGCGTCATATTGATAATATTTGGTCGCGTCTTTGGCGGTCGCATAAAGGGTTTTGACATCGATGGTCGGGAATCCATATCGATTCATCCAGGCAAGAACATCATCGTCTTTCATATATTCCATGTACCAGAATTCAAAATAGATGGTGTCTTCACTTAACCCGCAGGTCATGCGGCTGCTGTATCCTTCTTCCTCTTTGGAAATAAACGGGGAATTTGGGCTTCTTACGAATCCTTGTTTTTCCAAATCCTCATAATATTGATTTAAATAGGCTTCAGATTGGTTAATGTCATGATGCGCCACTTCCACACGGAGAGAGCGGGTATATGGTGTGAGGAAAGTATAGCTCTCTGATTGTTCTAAAGTGTCGTCATAAGCGATAAAGGAAGTCAGGAAGTCGGCTTGAGGGAACGTTTGGAAATGCATCTTTTCCAAGAAAGAATTTACCCCATCCCTGCCTTTAAAAGTGATTGGGTTATAAGTTTGCTCGGCCTTCATCGAGACACCTTCTGAGGTAAATTCGATATAAATCGAGGAATACGTTAGGTAAATATCGCGATAGGTATAGAGTAGTTTGTCATAACGATCAACCAACACCCCATCGATCATTTCTTGATGTTTCTCAAATCCGTATTTTCCGACCAAATTGGACACATATTTCTCATACCCTTCTTTGGTAGCTAAAGTATCGGTGATAAAGAAAGTTGGCGCATCTCCGAAATAATTAGGATAGCGATAGAAAGTCCTGGTTTTAAATTCGCTTGGGAAAGGGATAGCTTCATTCATGGCGTGTTCCAAGGTTTGGTTGTAAACCGCGTCAAAAGCAACGGCATCTTCATTTACCCAGCCTTCTTGTGTTTCTGGATAAGGACGATTCTCGTTATTTAACCAAGCGTCCACGACCAAATCTTTTTTCTCGATGCCGAATTTGATATCCACTTTTTTCATTGGCACGCTTTCATCGGTAAAGTCAATTTCGATGGAGGCGGCTGTTGGGTTTTCTTGGTTCAAAATCAGATCAATGGTATCAACAGATCCCTTATATGCTCCAGGAATGCTAGCTACATATTCAACGATGTGGCCGCCGAGGGATGCTTTGTCGATGGTGAATCTAAGCGGATCGTCCGCGTGGGTGGTAAAAGTATCCCAGAGGTTATCAGAAACATAGTATCCCCAAGAATCGAGCAAATAAGGGAAAGCGTCTTTTGCTTCCACCGCTCTTCCTTTCCCCAAAAATTTGATGTTGTGATCGTCAAATTGATTCCCATCGTCAAGTGCAAGAGAATAAAGTTCATTGCCATTGAAACTCATGAAATAGTCATCATATCCATCAAAATCTAAATGGACGAGGTCTTTGGAAAACACATCTGCGGTATAAAAATCCGGGGATTCGATGGAATAATTGCTTCCTTGAATCTGATGGAAAAAATTATTGATGATTTCCTCAGGGGTTGTTTCCTTTTTGTTGCTTTGGCTTTCCTCACTGCTTGGGTTGCCACCATGGCAGGCGGTTAACAATAATGTTCCGGCCAGTGTCAGCAAAATCGATTTTGTTTTTTTCATAAGTTATACCTCGTTTCAATTATATATAGTGATGATGCAAATCAAGGATTTTTATACCGCAGATGTGTTTTCCAATAACTGACTTATCGCGATCGAAAAGCAAAGCCATATCGTCAAGTTACAACCACACAGTTTCTTCCAACGATGATAAAGTAACATCGATAAACATTAGGTAAACAGAGTTAGAACATCTTCTTAGATACAAGAAAAGGCCCCACAAAGGACCTATTGGATGTCGCTTTTTTCCAAAACCGGACAAACGAATTTGGACGACGACAAACATGTGGTTGTCTAAGTCAATCCATCCTGTTTTGTCTAAATCGACCTATCCCAATTATGTCGTGTTTTGAGGCTGTCGCGAGCCACTAAACGATTGATGTTATCTCCTTTTATATAAAATTATTTCCGGATTGGCACCATTATAACCATATTCGCAAATAAGAATGAACTCCTCGTTTGCAACAACACCATAGCAACGCTCTGAATTTGGGCGTTCAATCTGATTAGCAAAGTAGATATCATTATCATCAAGAATTGAGCAGTAGTTCCGTTAGGTAAAGGATATGCAAGATTTACATAAGCACCATTTAATAAGTTGAAATCATTTAGGGTAAGATAAAGAAACGTTAAAAAAGTCCACGTATTACTGCGAGTAATCAATGATTCCGCAACCGTGGACAACCTAACTATTAAGTTAGTGTAATCATTGAACCACATTCATTCGTTCATGTCATCAAAATTTTAACAAATAGTAATGATTAGAGCGGCTGAACCGCTCCTACAGGGTGCCCCTGACACTTCTCACAGCCACCACATTCGGATAATTTGTCACAATCTTTGCAACAA